>JADHNX010000011.1 GCA_016779365.1 Planctomycetaceae bacterium | reverse complement strand
CACCTGCGGCAAAACTCAGCATTGTCAATACTGGAAGTTGTCCTGAACACGTCCCGGCTTTTGCGATCGCCAGGCTTGCTACTTGTTCGGAGCGTGTTTTTCGAACCAGGGATCTACTGCTGGACTGGTCGACTCTACCGGCTTCTTCGGCGGCGTGGGCATCGCAGTTCCGGTGTCGTACTTAACGGCTCTTAGCGGTCTGTCTGAAAGCGGCACAAACGCGGTCGGCTTTGGCGGCTCCCAGGTGTAGGAGTCTGACGAGCCACCCTCTTCAAACGCGGCTTCTATTCCCGGAGGGAGATCTTTGATACGCCCCTCGTTCTCAGCTTCTGCGCTGACGATCTCCTCGCTCAACTGCCCCCCAGACGCCGACTCCCGTTGCTCGACATCGGCAACTGCTTCAACCGTTCTCGCTTCAACCGTCACAGACTCAACCACTGCTGGCTCAACTGTCGGCGAACGATCTGCAGGCGCACATCCAACGGTCTCTTCCGCCGCAGACTGAGCCGTCAACGAATCAACTTCGGCGGTCGTTTTCTCGGACACATTCGAGACTTCGACCGACAATTCCTGCGCAGCAAAATTCTCGTGCCGGGCTGTTAGCTCGGAGACAGGATATGGCGGCGGCAGCGGTTCAAGCGTGAGATCCTGCTCGATGGCTCTGAACTGGCCGCTGCTGATTTCAAAAAGCGTCGAGTGAATCTCTCGCAACAGAAACTCGCCGACGTACCGAAACGGGTTGTAGACGCAGAGTGTCCACACCAGATTCCAGGGCCAGCAGATCGCCCAGGCCACAATCTGCTCGGCTCGTTCTTTCGGGTCGGGTTTCGTCAGGCCGGCGAGTGTGGTTCGGGCCTGACGAGAGTCATAGCCGGGAACCATTGGTCACATAGTCCTTCCAGACAGGTTTCAATTCGTGAGTCAACTGATGACCGCCCTCGGCCGCCGCCATTCGGCACGCTTCGGACCACAACAGGTACTTTTCGCGAAGTGTCGGCTCAGGACAGTGCTCAGCGTGCGAACGCAACATCGTCGCCGTGCTGCGAAGATTTCCAGGCGCCAACCATTCCGCCTTGGCCCGCTCGTACGATTCCCTCATTTGCCGAACAAGCAGCCACCAGCGGAATGTCGCCCACGCGATCCCAATAAAGAGGTAACAGCCGAGCCCAGCCAGCAGAGGCCACACGTTCCGAGAGAGCCACGCGGGGAAACTCATATCGTGAAGATCGCCAAGTCCGACGTTTCCCCATTGAGTCGGAAAAAACGAGATACCCACGATGAGCGTGCCGGCCGTCACACCAGCCGCGACGGGGTTGGCGGATTCGACAAACCAGACAATCAGCCCGGACTGGACGATCACCAACGCCCAGAACCAGAAGCTTTCACTGGTGAAGATTTCGCTCAACATGGAATAACCGGAATCCTGAACAACTAAGGTCTCCGCAGAACCGGGACACGATACCAGGGATCCTGAAATGGCCTCGTGTTTTGTCCAAGCCGGGCTAAATTTCCAGAAACCCTTGCAGCGAGATTTCGGATTTGTCCCGACTGTCCCGACGGTCGATTCTGTCGCGAGAGACGCTCCGCACCGCTTGCCTGAATTCGGCTCTTCGCGCCGCGACCAAACGAAACCAAACACCAGGCCAGATCATTTTTGGCCGAGCATCACCCGAAAAGAGCAAATTCTACGGACGCAGGCCGAGTCGCTCCCGAATGGCGACCCACGGTTGAATCTGCGTCAGAAACGGAAGACCGTCGACCGTGGGTTCGCTCTTTCGAGTGACGCCGTCGACCGCGCCGGCCTCGTTAACAATTCGCTCAAGCAGTCGCCACTGAGACTCGGCAGTGTGCCGTTCGAGCAGGTCGACGCGACCATGCTGAACCGCAATGGCTGCTGCAAGGGCATAAGCTCCCCAGTTGCTGACACCGGCCACTATCGTCGCGTCGGCTGAAATTCGACATGGAACCCGGTCGACATGGGGGCCACTGATCCTCTTGAGCAACTCCTCGCGGGAAAATCGCCCCATGCCGATTTCGTTGCCACCGTCGCCAATCCCGACCACTTTGAGATTGGGATTCAAAACCCTCACGTCGTCAATCAGCCGGTGCAGATCCGCCGAAAATGCCTCGATACTTTCGCCCCGCATGTTACAGCAATGGCCAGGCCGCCATTCGATGGCCGCGTTAGCGTGCCGTTGCGCGATCTCCGAGCCAGGCAACTCAGCAACCGGTTCAGGCAAGTCGGCGACTGGCTCCAACAATTCGTAGCCGGGACCAACTCGCTCGATACAGACCAGGTGTGAAAGTCTTCGCAGCATGGAGTTTCGCAGAACTCCAGCTCTCCAGGCAGCCGATTGAGCCACGGCACCCGGACTTACAAAAAACGCAACCGCCTCACAAAAGCCATCAGAGATGCACGCCCGAACGACCGGTTCACAATACTCGTCAGTAATGATCGATGTTGGCACGCCAAGAGCCGACAGAACGTCCGCAAGTACAACCGTTCCCGGAGGGCCGTCAGTCTCCGCATGACCTGGCGGCCTTACTGATTCTTCTCTACCGCCGACACCTTCTGGGCACCGACTTGCGGCCAAGGGAATAAAAAAACCAGTGACCAACCCGACTCCAGTTGGCCTGTCATCCCTTAAAAAGAGGTCTGCAGCTCTGGCCAGCTCACCTCGGCCCGGCCCGGCGCCGTCAGCACCAATCAGCCCTCGCCTAGCTGGGTCCCGTCGGACGAACTCTTCGATCTGTGAAATCAGTCGCACATTTGACATTGAATATTCTGTTCAATCGACCTGCCACCCAACGAACACTGGTCACCTTTCCGTGAAACTCTCATCGCCTCGCCATCAGTCCCTCGTTCGCGCAAGGTCGAGTTTCACCAGGAGACGACCAGAAACGCAACTAACGAAAACACCAATGCACCCACCGCCAGAAAGTTCGCCGCACATCGTTCACGCTCGTCGGCCTCGCACCCTTTCGTTCCGCCCTACGAACCATCCACCGCCTGTTGATAAACGGCTCAGTTTTCGAGGAGCCCATTGATCCGACCCGCTGAAACGACTTCCCGTGGCCGGGAACCCCTGAAATGCCACTTCCATTTTCTGAGAAATCATCGGCTAACCTCATCACCTGAGTTGTCAGGTGACGATCGAGCGACAACAATCCCGCGCTGCTGACGGCAGAGCTGCGCATTCCTTCGGGTGCGCTCGCACTCATCCGACAGGTTGAAGCAGAATCATGGCCAAGAAACCAAATACCGACGACATCCTAAGCAAGATTCGCAAGCAGGGAGCGGCTAGCTCTGACGGAGAAGCCGCAGGCTCTTCTTCTGAAGAACCTGCGACTCCAGTTGAAAAGCCGAAAGCTGCACCAGCTGGCGGGCCGGCTGACATAATGGCGAAGATTCGTGCTCAGGGTGCCGCTGCTACGGCGAAGCCTGCCGATGATGCCCCTGTCGCGAAAAAATCGGCACCCAAAAATCCAGCGGATATTATGGCAGCGATCCGCGCACAAGGGGCCGGCGGCACTGCCGCAAAGCCGGCGAAGCCAGAAAGTGCTGCCCCTGCGAAGAAGACTGCGGCGGCGACAGCAGCTCCTATTGGCGATCTGCCTCCCGTTGATGAAATGCTTCG
Source organism: Planctomycetaceae bacterium (assembly GCA_016779365.1). Classification (GTDB taxonomy): domain Bacteria; phylum Planctomycetota; class Planctomycetia; order Planctomycetales; family Planctomycetaceae; genus JABMPE01. The sequence continues at coordinate 20,161 of JADHNX010000011.1, read as the reverse complement.
GCAAATGAAGACGGGCAGTATCGGGAGTGCAACTGTATCCGCTGCTTCTGCAAAGCCTGTCTTAAAGGTTCCGGTTAAGCCTGCCAAAAAAGCTGCGACAGCCGATGCTTCGACTCGCCGCGGGTTTCTGTCTTGGTTCTCTGCAGGGTGGGCATTCCTCACAGTCACCTCGGGCGCCTGGGTGCTTGGGCTCGCTCGCTACATGTTTCCGAATGTCTTGGTTGAACCGCCATCTCAGTTCAAGGTAGGTTCGCCATCAGATTACCCGCTTGGCTCGGTATCAACAAAATACACCGCCTCGAATGGAATCTGGATTGTTCACACGGACCAGTACAAAGGCAAATCGCTAATCTACGCTCTCGCTTCAGTGTGTACTCATCTCGGGTGTACGCCAAGCTGGCTCGAAGGCGAGCAGAAGTTTAAATGCCCGTGCCACGGCTCAGGATTTTATATGACAGGGATCAACTTTGAGGGCCCGGCGCCGCGTCCGCTTGAGCGAGTCGGCCTGAGTGTTGCTCCCGACGGGATGCTTGAAGTTGATAAAAGTGTGAAGTTTCAGGAAGAAAAAGGCCAGTGGGAAGACTCCAAATCGTTTGTTGACGCTTCGCTTGTCTGAACCAGCCTTTTCTTAGTTCTTTGATCGTTTGTTTTGGCATTTTTCTCAGGCTTCGTTTGTCCTGAGTTCCGAGGGACCTATGTCTGTCGGCGACTACATTCGCGAATCGCAGATTTGGAAGAGTGTCTTCCGTCATCCGGCGCCGTACGATCGGCGTAACCGTGTGGTGGTGATGCTTACAAACTTCTTTCTGCATTTGCATCCCGTTTCAATTAAGCAGAACGGAATCGCGCTCTCATACACGTGGTGCATGGGTGGCATTACTTTCTTTCTGTTTCTTGCCGAGGCGATTACAGGTGTCCTGCTGATGTTCTACTACCGGCCAACGCTGGAGTGGGCATTCAATGACATCCTGGCACTTCGTGACGTCAGCACATTGGGGATCATGCGTGAGATACACCGATGGGGTGCTCATGCGATGGTGATTACCGTTTGGCTTCATATGTACCGAGTCTTTTTGACTGGCTCGTACAAGCCTCCTCGAGAGTTCAACTGGGTAATTGGCGTTATTCTTTTGAAGTTTACTCTGCTGCTGTCCTTCACGGGCTACCTGTTGCCTTGGGACCAGTTGGCAATCTGGGCCATTACCGTTGGTTCAAATATGGCTCGTGCGACTCCGGTACTCGGGCACGAAGGACCTGGTTTTCAGTTGCTCAATATTGGTGGATACGACCTGATCACGAATGCGAGCGATGCTCGCTTCCTTCTGCTGGGTAGCAAGTTTGTCGGCGAAGAGACGTTGAATCGATTTTACATCCTTCATTGCGTTGCGATCCCACTGGCAGTTGCCGGACTGATTGCGATTCATTTCTGGCGGGTCCGTAAAGACGGCGGAATCAGCCAGCCTCTGTAAGCTCTTTGCTGTTGTTTTGCCAGGCTATGTGGCCCGGCTGTGTCCTACTGTGTTGGTGGCCAGTTAAACGGGCCGCGTGCTCAGAATGACGGTTTACGATGCATCACCCCAACTTGACATCTGACGTCATCTTCGGGCTGGGTTTTCTGTACCTGGTTCAATTGGTGATGAATTTCTTCTGGACTATTCGTAGCCTGAAGAATGATGGTCATTGTCGATTGCCATCACTTCTCGGCGGAGCCGAAGTCCCGGTCGCCATGTGGTGGGGACTCTACACTGCCATTCTCACGATGCTGACAGCAGCACATTTCACTGGTTACTCAAGTCCTGATTCTTTCCTGATCCTGCTCCCTGACTGGTTCAAGTCTGCAGTCGATGTCAGTGTCAGCGATCCAAAATACTTCTTTGCCCAAACTATAGCAGTCTTTGCGGCAATCATTCTGTTTCGCAGACAACTGGCCACGGACACGGCAGGCTGGATTCTCCTGAACGCATCCACCATGTTCCTGTCGCTGAGCCTCACAGACTGGGACTTTCGGCAGATCGTCGGAAAACCGGACAATGTGCCAATTGTCGGAATGCTGTTCATCGTTGGCTTCTTCACTTGGCTGTCATTTAAGAAAGCTAACGAAAACGACGCACGACTCGCACAGGGACTCGGACCACTTGAGGGCGAGAACAATGAAAAAGTCCTTGTGTGGCCAGACTTGGTTTACACTGAGCTGATCGTCATGATCGGTCTGACGGCGTTTCTTTTCTTCTGGGGCGTATGCCTGGAAGCTCCTCTTGAAGAGCCAGCGTCATCAGTGAAGACGCCTAACCCATCTAAGGCTCCGTGGTATTTTCTGGGTTTGCAGGAAATGCTCGTCTACTACGACCCGTGGCTCGCTGGTGTTGTGTTCCCAAGCACAATACTCGGCGGAATGATGGCGCTGCCATATATCGACTTTAACAAGAAGGGCAATGGCTACTACACGTTTAATGAACGAAAGTTTGCCATCTCCGTCTTCCTGTTTGGGTTTCTTCCACTATGGGTTGGAATGATCGTTCTTGGGACGTTCCTGCGTGGACCAAACTGGAATATGTTTGGAATTTACGAGTACTGGGACGTTCACAAACTTGAAGCATTGAACAATGTCAACTTGTCAGAATACTTTTGGCTCTACGGCTTGGGTATGTCGATGCCTGTCCCTGACGCTAGTGACTCGTTCTTCGGGCAGCTCTGCACGATCATTTACCGTGAGTCACCCGGGATCCTGTTGACTCTTGGATATTTGCTCCTGCTCCCGTCACTGATGGCTATGACGGTGTTTCGAAACTTTGCATTCCGTATGGGCTTTTTCAGGTTCATGGTGTTTGCAAACCTTGTCCTGCTGATGGCTGCCCTTCCAGCGAAGATGGTTCTCAGGTGGGCATTCAATTTGAAGTATCTGGTGGCCATTCCGGAATACTTCATCAACATCTGATTGCCTGTGACATTAGCCTTTGGATTTCATCAACGGCTTCCTTAATTAATTCGTTTAACTGGCCAGGTCCGGACGACAATGCCTGCAACTGACCAATATCTCCGCAACATCAAAAAGGTGCACGTTGTCTTCTGCCTGTCGGCAATCGCTTTTGCGTTGTCGACAGTCTTGATTCTCTATCGTGACCATGACGATGAATGGCGTGGGTATCAAAGCGATTTCGACGCAATCGAGACAGCCGTCGCTCAAAATGCGATCACTGCTGCTGAGATTGACGCGGGCGGTAGCGTGGATGCCTATACTGCGAAAAGTCTCGAACTCAAAGACAAAATCAGCGGTATTGACTCACAGCTTGAGTCCAGCAACACGAAATACGCCGAGCTAAGCAATACGGTTGCGGAAACCTCGCGACTCTACGACCTCAAGGGACGCGAAGTTCGATTTAAGCGTGCAGACCGTGACGTCGCCAAGGCGAATCTGGACCTCGGCATTCGAGATACCGTTCCAGCCGAAGAAATGGAGCGACTTACAAACGCATTTAACGACGCCAAAAGCGTCGTCGACACGCTGGAACTTGAATGGGAACAACTCGAAACTAAATATCGAGATGAGCAGAAAGAGCTGCAGAAGATTACGGCTGAGCGCGACGCTTTAGACGCAGAGTTGAAAGCTTACACAGCGCAGGTCGCCAGAATCGAAACAGCCTTGGATGACATTGCTCCCGGTTCTACGCTTAAGAGGTTTAAGCGAGGATTCATGGAGCTGCCAATTATTGACGGGTTTAACGGACATCAAAAAGTCATTCAGGACTGGTTGCCTGAGTTGAAGATCACGCTGGGAATGTCGAAGACAGCTCGGTTTGATCGTTGCCGCACTTGTCACCTCGGGATTGACAAATTCGGTGCCGGTAATGTCCCCAGCTTCCCGCATGGCGCAACTGAATCCAGCTCGCCGGAAGACTGGGTGGCAACAAATCAATTTCCTCATCCCTTCTCAAGCCATCCTCGCCCTGACGTATATCTGACGGCCAGCAGTCCACATCCACTTCCAGAGTTCGGATGCACAATCTGCCACGATGGCCAGGGTTCTGCCACGAGCTTTCATAACGCTCAACATGGGCCGAATGATCCGAAACAGTCCCAGGAGTGGAAAGATGAATTCGGCTATTTCCACAACCACTTCTGGGAGTATCCAATGCTTCCGGAGCGTCTTCGAGAATCGTCGTGCTTGAAGTGCCATCATGAGGTGATTGAGCTTGGCGTTAACCCTAAGTTTGGGCCAACAGCTCCTAAGGCCTTTGATGGATGGCAGTTGATTCAGAAGTACGGCTGCTTCGGATGTCACGAGATCAACGGTTTCGATGGGCATGATCGAATTGGACCTGACCTGCGTCTTGAGCCGACGGTTGAGGAATTACCCAAATATGCTGCCGATCCAAACATGGTGCCTGGAAAGTTGCGAAAAGTCGGCCCCGGCCTGAAGCACATCGCGCAGAAATCTGGTGAGAACTGGATTGCGTACTGGACTGAAGACCCGCAGAGATTCCGACCTTCGACGCGCATGCCTAAGTTCTTTGGTCTCAGTAATATTGAAGACCATGCGGGAATTGAAATCTCAAAGGTCGAATTGGCCGGCATTGCTCAGTTCCTGAAGCATCAATCAACAGACGTTGAGCTAGACTCACCGGCAGATGGTTATGTTGCTGATGCCGAGCGAGGCAAAGAGTCGATGGCCAAGCGAGGATGTATCGCTTGCCACCAGCACTCCGACCCAGCATTTGCTGGCGGTGATGCCGACTTCGGACCAGATCTGTCTTTGACATCTCAGAAACTTCTTCCAGGTAAGGACGGATTCGATTGGGTCTACACTTGGATTCGTGACCCGCAGCGGCATCACCCGCGGAGTCGTATGCCGAATCTGTTCCTTGAGCCCGTCGTCGATGCTGAAGGAAAAGTTACAGAAGACCCCGCAGCAGATATCGCGGCTTTTCTGGTCGGCGATGGACCAAAAGAGTGGCCGGCGCCTGAATTCGATGACTCGGCAGTCAACGAGCTCGCAGAGCTCTACCTGTCAGGCAAACTGCTGACAGCAGCTCAGTTCAAGGGCTTCATGGAGAGTCGCGTATTTCCTCTTGCGAAAGAAGAGATAAAAGGTGACGAGATCGAACTTGTGTTCGATGGTGAAGGCGTTCCTGACGAAAATCAGTTCCGCAACTTAATGATGAACTACCTGGGAAGACGCAGTATTTCGCGATACGGATGCTACGGCTGTCACGACATCAATGGATTTGGAACATCGCGACCGATCGGAACAGCTTTACAGGACTGGGGACGTAAAGATCCAAGTCGCCTTGCATTGGAACATGTGGCAGAGTTCCTGCACCATCATGGTGAAAAGGATGGAAGCAGCACTGCATCCTTTGTTGATAATTCTATGAAAAAGGCTACGGCGAACGCCTTTGACAGCGACGACGAACGTGAAGAGGCAATGCGTACCAGCTTCTTCTACGACAGCCTGATGCATCACGGACGACCGGGATTTATTTTCCAGAAGCTTCGCCATCCACGAAGTTACGACTACAAAAAGACTTCGACGAAGACATACGTAGAACGACTCGTGATGCCGAAATTCCCACTCACTGACGATAACATTGAATCCATTGCGACGTTCGTTCTTGGACTTGTTGCCGAACCACCATCTGAGCAGTACGTCTACACACCAGATCGGCGAACCGAAGATCGCAATCAGGGAGAGATCCTGCTTAGAAAGTACAACTGCATCAGCTGTCACATGACTGACATGCATGAGATCGAAGTCGCCGTCTCGGATGGCGACCAGGCGATCGAGCCAACAGACGTTGCCGCATTCCACGGATTCGCCTTGGACAAGCTGCTGGAAATCAGACCGCCTGCAGATGCATGGACCGGGCGTAATCACAAGGTGATTGTCGATGGTGAAGAAGATCAATCACTACCTACGGTGAAGTTCCGTGGAATGTTAATGATGACTCCGGAGAATTCGCCGTTCTATGACGAAGAAGACCCGGAGACCTGGCAGTACAGCTTTACAACCTGGGAACCGGCCTCTCTGGCAAAGCCTGGCTCTGATGAAGATGCGGGATTGAAATTACCAGGTTCGTTGTTCGTAACCCAGCAGTCACGCATTGCCAGGCTGACGAAGGCGAAGACTGGCGGCTTTGCTGAGTGGCTGGTTCGACGCAGTATGGGTGACGAATTCAACCCCAAAGCGTTCGACGATGCCTGGCAGAACGGACCGCCTCCATTGTTCGGCGAAGGCGTGAAAGTTCAGACAGAATGGCTCTATCGTTTCCTGCGAGAGCCCGACCAGATTCGTTATTTGAAAACCGGACTTCGGATGCCAAAGTTCAATATGAGCCAGGACGAAGCTCGCATTCTTGCAAACTATTTCGCTGCGGCTGACGGGGCGATTTATCCGTACGAGGCGATTCCGCAGTCGGACCAGGGTTACCTTGCCGAGATGCAGGAACTCTTCAAAAAGAATCACGCGGAGCGAGCCTCTGAGAATTCCTACCTTCAGGAATCATGGCAAATGCTGAACACGACGCTCTGTATCAAGTGTCACAGTGTCGGAGGTCGTGAGTTCAGCGCAGCACCGAACGACCCCAACGTCACACACGCACCGAATCTGGATCGAGTTAATTCGAGACTTCGTCCAGACTGGCTGTCGGTCTGGGTGTCAAATCCAAAATGGATTACACCATATACAGCAATGCCGATTCCGTTCCCGAAGGGTCAAAAGCAGTACGCTCCATTGTTTGGAACGGATGCGGAGACGCAAACGATCGGCGTTCGTGACGCTTTGATGAATTACTACAGGTTGCTGGAAAAGAATACCGAACCTCTACCACCTTGGCGTGACCCGGCAGCAGCAGCCGAGCAGGCAAGCCTTAATTAGCGGTAGATAATTCGGAGAAGAAACCATGCGTAATCTAACAACAATGATATTTGTGCCTGCAGCATTGCTCGTCGTGATCGGCTGCGACTTAGCGTCAATCGATCCGGGCGGTGGCGCTGTTTCTCAGACGACCGTTTCCGTTCGTGGCGGTGTTGATGCGGGGCCAACGATCGGGCCAGGTATTGTCACTCCTGAGGTAGTAACTGGCGAACCTGGAAGTCTTACGGGAACCATTCTGTTCGATGGTCCGAAACCTAATCTTGCACCGCTCGTCGGAAAGGGAACGTCTCGTGTTGATTCAGCAGTATGTGCTGCAGACGAGGCAATTCCTGACGAGAGTCTAGTTGTGGGCGATAACGGCGGAATCGCGAATGTCTTCGTCTACCTGGTTAAGAAACCGAGTGGCGTTAAGTTTGATGTCCCTGAGTCTCTGGCCCCTCTTGATCAGCAGGCATGCCTTTTCAAGCCGCATACCCTGGTTTTCTGGTCGGGTATCGAGTTCGAGCTGAAGAATTCAGACAAGGTAGCACATAATATTGACGCTAAACCCGCGGCAAATGCTGGGTTTAACGAGAACATGCCGCCGGGAGCTTCAGTGACCAAATCGTTTCGGAACACCGAGGCACTTCCGTTTCAGTCTACCTGCGCTATTCATCCCTGGATGAGGTTCTGGACTCTGGTCGTTGACCATCCCTTCTACGCGGTCACAGATGCAGAAGGTAAGTTTGCAATTCCGAATCTGCCACCGGGAAAGCACAAGTTTCGAGTGTTCCAGGAACGTGCTTCTCAGTTGGAAAGAAGTATCGAAGTCGTTGTAGCACCTGGTAAACCTACAACTGTTGAGTGGAAATACCCACCGTCAAAGTTTGGTCTGTAGTCTTACAATAATGAGCGTCGGCTCATCTACATAGTTGAATCTGAAAGCGGACCTTGTCTGCTGAAAGTTGAAGAGACTTATCAGTGAAACGGTTAATCTCCATCATTCTGCTCGTCGCTGCACTACCGCTGGTCGGTTGCGATTCCAGTCGAGCGCCCAGTTTCCAGCTCAGCGAACAGAGTTTGAAACTGAGCAGCTTTGCTCAGGATAAGGTGCAGGGAGAACTGAATGCAGGCTTCGGAAGTCCTGCGGAACTGGTTGTCTGGCCAGAGTTGGAAATTGACTACGGACAGTTTGGTGGAACGATCGGAAAAGTTGGTCCTCGCCCCGGTACCATAAGAATTGGCCAGACGTCTGCGGAAGGATTGGAGTCTCAGTCTAGCCTGGCAACTGATGGCCTGTTAGAAGGTCTTCGCGGCGCTGCTGTCGTTGTATCAAAAGCCCAACCAGCAGACGGAACAACTTCTGAGGAAACATCAGCTACAAAAGACACTGCGTCAGCTCCAGCTGCCTATCGCGTGGCGTCGTACGACGCTGCTTCGCGTCTGTTAAGTGTAGTTGACGAATCAGGGCAGCCCGCACAGCTTGACGCATCGGAAGGCGACACTGTTCAGATTCTTGGCTCAACCCTGCAAACCGGTCGCAATCTTTACCTGCGACATTGCATGCACTGTCACGGAGTCAGTGGCGACGGAGCAGGGCCAACTGCCCAGTATTTCAAAGTGAAACCGCGTGATTACAGGCAGGGGGTCATTAAGTTTACCTCAACCAAGGCAGCTGTGCCCCGCCCAAGCCGCGACGATCTGTTTCGGATCATCAAGCTGGGCGTGCCTGGCACGTACATGCCATCGTTTATGCTCTTGCCCGATGATGAGGTGAATCTCATTGTCGAGTATGTACGCTGGCTGGCAATGCGAGGAGAAATGGAACGGAAGCTGAACGCTTGGCTCTCGACATCCTATTCGCAGGAAGCCGTCAATGAGGCCGATAATCCCTCGGAGTTGCAATCAGAATTCGAGGCTGAGTGGAACTCAGATTCTTCAGAGTACATTGAACGGTTTGGAAGTGACTTGAAGCTTGACTGGCAGGATGCAGACAAGCCTGAAAGTGTCGTGAACCCGACTGCTCCGAGAACACCATCTTCGCCTGAGTCAATTGCTCGGGGTCGAGAACTCTTTTTGAGCAAGGACGCGAAGTGCGCGTCGTGCCACGGAGAAACAGCTCGCGGCAACGGCCCCTCAACTGAGGCCTTCAACGACGTCCCTGGGATGCCTCCGGGTACAAAGTCCGATAAGCCTGGACTGTTTGACAACTGGGGCAACATTGTAAAGCCAAGAGATTTGACAACTGGAGTGTTTCGAGGTGGTCGTCGACCGATCGATATCTATCGTCGGATTCACTCAGGAATCAAAGGAACGCCGATGCAGGCGTTCGGCACAACCCTGAAGGAAGAACAGATTTGGGATGTTGTGAATTACGTTCTCAGTATCCCTTTCGAAGACAAACAGAGCGCGCACTAAGAACTCGTGGATGATGCCTGGTGTTCCCGTCTGACGATAAACGTTCCGCTGTGGAGAGTAAGTGGTGAATAAGTTCTGGCCCATATTTTTCATGTTCTGGCCGATTCTTGCGATCGTGAGTTTCGTGATCGCGCCAAGCATGAACTGGTGGTTTCCAGGTCCCGCCATGAGCCCGCTGGGGCAACAGATTGACAATCTGTTTTATCTCATTCTTGTGATCGTTACTGTGACCTTCGTTGGTACGCATGTCGCACTCGGCTATGTCCTTTGGCGAGGAGTTGATAACAAAAATACGAAGGCATGGTTCTCTCACGGAAGTCACAATCTGGAAGTGCTTTGGTCCATTGCACCCGCTGGCATCCTGATGTTTATCTCGTTGTACCAGCTCGACGTCTGGATGGAGTTTCGCGTTAAGAGCCACTTTCCTGAAGGAACTACACCGGTAGCAGAGGTAACAGCGCGGCAATTTGAATGGCGCATTCGATACCCTGCACCGGGCAAGAAGTTGATGACGACACCGCAAGCAGACGACCTCTATACGGTGAACGATTTACACGTTCCGTTCGGGCGTCCGGTATCGATCAGACTAAGAGCAATGGATGTTCAGCACTCGTTTTTCATTCCTGAACTCCGAGTAAAGCAGGATGCTGTACCAGGAACGGTCATCCCGGTCTGGTTTGAGGCATCGAAACCTGGCGAGTACGACCTGACCTGTGCAGAGCTCTGTGGATGGGGACATTACAAGATGCGAGGTCGCGTGTTTGCCGAAAGCGAATCAGGTTTTGATAAGTACATTAGAACACTTCAGGCAGAACAGAATTTTGATGGCGTCACGCAGCCGGAACATTCCGGAGCTCAGATCGCTGAATACGGAATCGAGGACTCACAGTGAGTACGCTTAACCCCGCTGCCGACCTTTCGTCTCACGCACATGACGACCACGGCCATCATGAAATCGGCTTTGTGAAGAAGTATATCTTCTCGACCGATCACAAGATGATCGGGATTCAATTCCTGTTCACAACGCTTTTCATGCTACTCGTTGGTGGCGCTTTGGCACTCGGCGTGCGATTCCAGCTCGCATGGCCTTGGCGTGCCATGCCACTGGTCAGTCAGGTTGCGGAACTTATTGGCGGTCCCAACTTCGTCGCAGAAGGTGGTCAGATCTCGCCAGAGTTTTACACCATGCTGTTCACGATGCACGCGTCAGTAATGATCTTTCTGGTGATCATTCCGATTCTCGCGGGAGCCTTTGGGAACTTTTTGATCCCATTGATGATCGGTGCCGATGATATGGCCTTTCCTGTGCTCAATATGTTGAGTTACTGGTTCATGTGGCCGGCGATCGTCTGTTTCGGGATGAGTTTTGTCGTTGGTGGTTTGAACGCAGCTCCGGCTCAGGGATGGACTTCCTATCCTGTGTTGTCCGCAATTCGTGATTCTGCCCCCGGTGCCGGTGATGCGCAGACTTGGTGGCTTTTCGGGCTAACGCTTGTCGGCGTGTCATCAATGATGGGGTCTGTCAACTACATGACGACCATCATCAATATGCGTGCGCCGGGAATGACGCTGTTTCGGATGCCGTTGACCATCTGGTCGATGTTTATCACAGCGATTCTACAAGCATTTGCTCTACCGGTTTTGACAGCTGCCGGATTCATGCTCGTTGCTGAGCGAATGCTGAACTTCAACTTTTTCGTGCCTGGCGGCTTGATCATTAACAACGGTGATCCAACCGTTGGCGGCGGTCAGCCTCTTCTCTGGCAGCACCTTTTCTGGTTCTACTCCCACCCTGCCGTCTACATCATGCTACTTCCAGCAATGGGCATGGTGTCTGACATGTTGGCTTGTGTCGTTCGTAAACCAATCTTTGGCTATAAGCCGATGGTTTACTCCATGGCTGCAATTGCCGGCCTTGGCTTTATCGTCTGGGGGCACCACATGTTTACAAGTGGTATGAACCCGGCATTGGGCATGACCTTCATGATCTCCACGATGATGATCGCGCTACCTTCTGCAGTAAAAGTCTTCAACTGGATTGGCACGATCTGGGGAGGAAAAGTTGAGTTCAACACAGTCACGCTCAACTGCATTGCTTTCGTATCGATGTTTGTTGTAGGCGGTTTAAGTGGAATCTTCATGGCTGCCGTCCCTGTCGACATTTACTTTCACGACACTTACTTCATCGTTGCGCACTTCCACTACGTCCTGTTCGGTGCCACCCTGTTTGGATGCTTTGGAGCAATTCAGTTCTGGTTCCCTAAAATGTGGGGACGAATGATGAGCGAACGCCTCGGAAAGGCTCATTTCATCCTGACGTTCATTGGTTTCAACGGGACCTTCTTCCCGATGCATCTTCTCGGAATCGCCGGTTTCCCTCGACGATACGCTGACCCATACATTCACCCATACATGGAGCATCTCATGCCCATGAATCAGTTCATTACAATCTGTGCTGTACTGATGGGTGTTGCTCAGTTTCTGTTGATTGGAAATTTCATCTCCAGCATCTTCATTGGCAAAAAAGCTGGCCGGAATCCGTGGAACGCCAATGGCTTGGAATGGACGGCTCCTTCGCCTCCAGGACACGGCAATTTTGATATCCTTCCCGTTGTCTATCGTGGTCCTTACGAATACTCATCTCCGTTAGTAGATGACCGAGACTATCTGATGCAGACTGAGAGACTCGATCCGAAGCCAGCGAAAGAGCGCGAAGCGGACGATGCTCCTTCCGACTCAGGTGGGGATTCGTAGGGACTGGGGGCTATCAGTTGTCTGTCCGTTCGAAACAAGACCAACTTGTCCACGTTCTTGCGGTTATCACTGCTGTCGTGTCATTAGCTCCGATTGGGCTTGGGTCATTGGTGACGACACTCGGGGCGGGTATGGCATTCCCGGACTGGCCGACGTCAGATGGCCAAGGGATGCTGGCCTACCCTTGGTTGCAGTCTTCGGGTGACAAGTTTGTCGAGCACGGACATCGATTAGCGGGGATGCTGGTAGGCTTCTGCTCGATTGGTCTCTGCGCTGCTGCCTGGCTGGGTGGGAGTTCGAAGGGAATTCGGTACGCGGTTGTCGCTGTGCTTCTCGGAGTGATCGTACAAGGGCTGTTGGGTGGTTTAAGAGTTCGGCTGGATCGACAGTTTGTTGCATTCGGCCATAGCGTTTTCGGATGTCTGGTCTTTGTCAGTTTATGGATGGTGAGTTCGGCGACAAGTCGTCGCTGGTCACATGCGGAAGAGGGTTTGATTCATTCAAAGGTCGTCTGGTTCCTCGCTTGGGGCTACCCATTTCTCGTGCTGATCCAGTACGTTTTTGGCGGTGTGATCAGACATCTGGGAAGCATGCTCCATGCTCATCTAATCGGAGCAGGACTTGTTTTCCTTTTCGGAAGTTGTGTGGTTGTCAGCTCGTTCAAAACAGGGCATGAGATCGTTCGTCGTCGAGGAATCCTGATCGGCATGGCAGTCCTGGGGCAAGTCTGTTTGGGACTGGGCGTCTGGCTGACCAAGTTCGGTTTCGCTCCTGCGGGACTTGTGGCGGTTCAACATTCTTTGCCACAGGTTGTCGCAAGAAGTTTGCACACTGTTGTTGGAATGGCGGTTGTCGCGACAGCCGTGTCGTGGTCAGTTACGATCCTGCGGTCAAAGATCGCAACGGAAAACAGCGGCCTAGTCGCCAGTTGAGATAGTCGAAGCAGCATCGGATCTTTTTGGACTGAAAATCAGAGAAAGCATGAGTTCTGCAAGTGTCACCACTGAATTGTCTGGACGAGTCGCGGCAATGCCGCTGACACGGTTCGGTGACTATTTGCAGTTGTCGAAACCGCGTATCGCTGTCATGGGGATGGTCGCGGTTGCAGTGGGGTACTTCGTTGGTTGCGAAGGTTCTATCTCGACGACTGGCTTGATGAGCGCCTGTTTTGGCATTGCAAGCGTCGCAGTCTCGTGCAGCTTTCTCAATCAATGGTACGAGCAGGACACTGACCGCCGCATGGCGCGAACGGCGGATCGCCCGGTTCCAGGTGGACGCGTGCGACCATTAGAAGTTCTTGCGGTGGGACTCTTGCTGATGCTGGCTGGTGTTGGGTGGTTGGCGGTTGCCGTCAATATGCTGACAGCCGTGCTCGCTTTTGTGACGCTCGCTCTGTACGTAGTGGCTTACACGCCGCTTAAAAGAGTTTCGAGTTTGTGCACAGTTATTGGCGCGGTTTCCGGTGCGATGCCGCCCGTACTTGGTTGGACAGCGGCAGGCGGGAGCCTTGATGGCGGAGCTTTGGCGTTGTTTCTGCTTCTCTTCACATGGCAGTTTCCACATTTTCTGGCCATCGCCACAATCTACCGTAAGGATTACGAGTCTGCCGGGCTTCGAATGCTGCCGCTGGTTCGAGGTGATTCGAACGGGGCCGGATTCGTTGGAGTCGTTTACGCCAGTGTGCTGATCCCAGTCAGTCTGATGGTCTGGCACCAGGACCTGGCGGGAAATCTTTACTTGACCGTCGCACTGATGGGTGGGCTGGTTTATCTGCTCAGCTCTATTCGCTTTCTTCTGGATCAATCAACAGAGCGAGCAAAACAGCTGGTGCTTTGTTCGATCGTTTATCTGCCGACAGTACTTCTCACCATGACGTGGGATCACTATCGGTTGCTTTCTTAGCAGCTCACATTGGCAATGTGTTTAAGTTGGGTTCAGTTTGCTGGACCTAAACCACGGACAGTTTAATTAGTTGACTCGTCGAGAACTTCTCGATCTTCAGGATTTGAGGCATGTCGCACTCAGAAAATTCTCACGGAAGTTCAGCTCCACCGTTAAAAATGGGGCTGGCGATTCCGGATTCAAAGCTGTGTATGTGGCTTTTTCTCGGCACCGAGATCATGTTCTTCACAGCGTTCATCGGCAGCTACATCGTGCTAAGGCTTGGTTCGCCAGGCTGGCCGAGCGATCCGAAGGACACGCATATCCTCGTTCTTGCTGGTGGTATCAACACTTTTGTACTGATCCTTTCCAGTTATCTGGTCGTGCTTTCGCATGAGGCGATGATCGAGAAGAACTATCGCAAGGCGTGGAACTTCATGGCCGGTACAATGGCGCTGGCCTTTTTGTTCCTGGGTATCAAAAGCGTTGAGTATTACGGAAAGTTTGACCACGACATCGTGCCTGGCCACATCGCTGAGAACGACGAGCAGGCTTTACAGAAACTCGTCCGCGAATTTGATTCTTCGAGAATCTCACTTCTGAACGCAATCGTCCCTGGTGACGACGATGTCAACAAAAAGACCAGCAAACTGTCAACGGGCCCCGGTGAGGGTGAAGCTGCTTTTGATCCTGCAATGGTCGCTGCTTATCAGAAACTTGATAAGAGTTACGGAGAACTTCGCGACGCAGTTCGGGCAGAAAAGCTCTCGCTGCACGTCGGAGTCGATCACGAAATCAATCCTGAGATTGTGTCCCGGTTAGAAGCTATGCGAAGTGACGAGCAGATTGCTCCTTATTTCCATGCTCATGATCCACACCCGATGGTTTACGGTAACGTTTTCGCATCGACTTACTTCCTGATGACAGGTTTCCACGCTATCCATGTGGTTATCGGCATGATTCTGTTTGGGATCGTGTTGCTTCAGGGCAGCAAACTCGACGGTAATTGGATTGATTTTGTTGAGAACAGCGGCCTCTACTGGCACTTTGTGGACCTTGTCTGGATCTTTCTGTTCCCATTGCTGTACATCGTCGATTTCTCTTGACGAGTCGCTTAATCCTTACTGCCTCTTGAACAACGCAAGAGAACCTGTCGTCACCGACCGTAAACTCTTGAATCAAAGCTCTAGACACGGAAGAGAATGAGTGATGGAAAACCACGGCGAACATCACCATCCCCCATACAAATTCATCTTTATGATTCTCATCGTTTGCACCGGGCTCTCCTGGATCGCAGATGAACTTAAGGATCGTTTTCCTGGTCCGGGGTGGCTCGCTGTCACGGTACTGGCCATCGCAGCCATGAAGGCGTCCTGCGTGATGCTTTATTTCATGCACCTGCGATTCGAGCGGCACTGGAAATACGTCTTGCTGGCTCCAACCTTTATTCTGGCTGTCGGCTTGCCGTTGGCATTGTTCCCGGACGTCGCCGTTCACTACTACGATGTTGACGTCCCTCAGAATCCTGTCGAAAACCGGGCAGCCGGTAACTACCACGGTGAAACAGCAGAAGGTGGTCACGCCTCGGCAGCACATCACTAGAGCAGGTCGCTGTGGTTGATCAGGGCTGTTAAGAATCTGAAAACGGGCCCGGCTTCATTGATGATGAGGCCGGGCTTTTCTGCTTTCGAGACTTCGTCTCTATTGAACGATCGAAGCTGGCGCAGGAGCGGTTGTGGAAGAGTCAGTAGCAATTTGCGTCAAGGATTTATCGTTTCAATACGGTGATCGCGTCGCGCTGGAATCCGTAAGCTTCTCTGTGAAGCCAGGCGCAATCTTCGGTTTCCTGGGACCAAATGGCGGAGGGAAGACAACACTCTTCAGTATTCTGAGCACGATCTTCCCGATGCAGTCCGGCGTTGTTTTTGCCCTTGGATATGACATCCGAAAAGATTCAGCAGCGTATCGAGAACAGATTGGTGTTACGTTCCAGAGTCCCGGACTCGATCGTCGACTTACGGTTCTTGAGAATCTGATTCACCAGGGGCATCTGTTCGGGCTAAAAGGTCAAAAACTGCGTCATACTTCTGAGGAATTGCTGGCTCAGTTTGGAGTCGCAGATCGGCAGGCCGACATTGTCGACACTCTTTCTGGTGGCTTGAAACGACGTGTTGAACTGGCCAAGTGCCTGATTCATCGCCCGTCATTGTTGCTGCTGGATGAACCGTCGACTGGTCTGGATCCGGGGGCACGCCATGAGCTTTGGGCGAGTCTTGAGAAGCTTCGTACTGAGCAAGGCGTGACAGTTATCGTGACGACTCATCTGATGGAAGAGGCGGAACGTTGCGATGAACTGGCCCTTCTTCATCGGGGGAAGATTGTCGCGCAGGGCAGTCCGTCGCAACTCCGCAACCGAATTCCGGGTGAGTGCCTGACGGTCGTTGCCGAACGGCCAGATGAGTTAATAAGCCGTTTGGATACGGAACTGAATGTTGAAGCCAAACGCGTCGGCGAGACGCTTCGAATTCATCAGGCGAACGGCCAGGCATTGTTCGGACAGATCATGGATCGATTTCCTGATGAAATCCGGTCGATTTCTTTAGGAAAACCGACGCTTGAGGATGTATTTCTGATGGAGACGGGGTCACGCTTCGCCGAGCCTGTTTGAGAGTGATTCTGAGTTTTCGAGCGGCGTCCATTGTCTTTCATGAAGCTTGCGGAACTACAGTGAGTCAATTTGCCATATCAACCTCAAAGCCTCTTACCCGCCCACCGGCATGGCTCGCCGTATGGACGTTGAGTCGTCGCGAGATCACTCGTTTTTTGCGGCAGCGTTCCCGGCTGATCGGCGCGCTGGCGACTCCCATCATGTTCTGGGTCCTGTTTGGAGCCGGCCTGCATGACTCCTTCCAGACTCCGGACTGGATGACTGGATCAATGAGTTACCGCGCCTACTTTCTGCCAGGCATCACGGCTCTGATTCTGATGTTCACGGCAATCTTTTCCGCGATGTCGATCATCGAAGATCGACATGAAGGGTTTCTGCAAGGCGTACTCGTGTCACCAGTCTCCCGATCGAGCCTCGTGCTGGGCAAGGTAGCCGGCGGCGTCTTTATGGCGGTTGTTCAAGCGTTGATGTTTGTTGGCCTTGGCTGGCTCATGGGGCGAACAGGGCTGGCCGACGATCTGACCTTCGAACTCGGAGCCGTGAAGATCGCAACCATGACGTTGTTTATGGTTGTGGTTGCGTTCGGCCTGACCTCTTTGGGATTCATGCTGGCCTGGAAGCTGGACTCGATTCAGGGATTTCATGCCATCATGAACGTTTTCCTGATGCCAATGTGGCTGCTGTCAGGAGCGTTCTTCCCGACAGCCCAGACGGGGACATTGTCCTGGATCATGAAGCTGAATCCGTTGTCCTACGGAGTGGCCGGCATCAGACAACTCCTGTATGACTTGTCAGCCGAGAGGAATGCTGCGTCAGGGCAACCTTCTCTGTGGACGTGTTTTCTGATGTCAGCCGTCTTTGCCGTTTTTTGTTTTCTGGGAGCAGTCTGGCAGGCACGTCGTGATCGGGTTGCGGTAAAGAAGGCTGGCTCGCGAAATCGTGTCACGAAAACGGCTGATGGGCACGCCACCTGACCATCGGCAAGCTGAATTCAAAATCTGGCTCCGTCGAGCCATTGGTCGTTACTGGCGGAATTTTCGATTGATCTGAGAGCAGAGTGATGAACGAGCAGACAAACAATTCAAAAGGCAGTCTGGTCATCGTAGGATTCTTCCTTTGGGGAGCAGTCTTTGTCTCCCTGATTTTCATGTGGAAACAGCGAAGCTCCAACGTCGCCACAACTGGCGGTGGTGATTCTGAGCTGGTCGTGATTAAGGGCAACGGATCGAGCGACGAGCCTGATGATGAAGGCACGGAAGTTCCCGAGCCTGTTGAAATCAAGATCACCTGGCCTGAAGCCGGAGTGAGAGACTTCTCGCTCATCGATAGCCGAGAGGAGACTTTGTCAAAGAACGATCTACTCGGCAAACCCTGGATTGCTTCGTTTATTTTTACTCGCTGTGCCGGACCTTGTCCGAGAGTCGCAGCAGCGTTCAAAGAATTGCAGAAGCGGTATCCGGAGCCCAACGTCAACCTCGTGACGTTTACAGTCGATCCTGATCACGACACTCCCGAAGTTCTGACCAAGTTTGCCAGCTTCTGGGAAGCTGATCTGGATCGCTGGTATTTTCTGACCGGTGACAAAGACACGATCTATAACATGATTCAGAAGGATTTCCTGATGCCAGTGGCTCCGTCGCCGGATCCGACTCCGGGTTGGGAGATCATCCACACGACCAATATCTGCCTGGTGGATCAGACCGGTAAAGTTGTCGGAAAGTACAACTCGTTAAAGGAAGACGAGATCGCTACGTTGCGGCGTGATCTCGATGGCCTACTCAAGAAATGATCAAGCTGAAGCCAAAGTGACTTCAAGCGGAACGACGTCGCGGCATGCCTGGCGACAGAACACCGGGAGACTGAACGGGTGACGCTGATTCTTGCGGCAGAACTTCCTGACTGGCTGGCGGCTTTGCCGACGATCAATGCGTCGCTGAACGGTTTGGCGACGATTCTGCTTGTGTTCGGTTTTCTGCTGATCAAGCAGGGCAAACGCGATGCTCATCGAAACGTCATGCTGACGGCATTTGGAGTTTCCGTTGTTTTTCTGATCTGTTACCTGACGTACCACGCAGGGCTGCATCATTACACGGGCGAACGAGGCAAACCGTTTGCTGGCGTTGGGACGGTCCGAGTCGTTTACTTCACAATTCTGATCAGCCACGTGATTCTGGCGGCTGTGGTCCCAATTCTTGCAATCATCACGATCTATCGCGGCCTGAAGGCAGACTGGGACAGGCACCGAAAGATTGCGAAAGTCACCTTCCCCATCTGGCTTTACGTGTCGATTACAGGTGTCGTGATTTACCTGATGCTGTACCATCTGCCGCTGGAGTAACACTATGAAATACCTGACATCCCGATTCCTGTTGATCCCCTTCGTGGCACTGGTCCTGACCGTTAGCTCGCCCGCAACGAGTACCGTCCTGGCGTGTCCGATGTGCAAGGCGGCAAACGAAGAAGACGATGCGAAGCCGCGAGCTTACATGTACAGCATTCTGTTTATGCTGACCGTTCCGGCGACAATCGTTTCCGGTGTCACCTTCAGCCTGTTCAGAATGAGCCGCAGCGAGACGGACGCTCTCCGGGAAGCCGGATTATCTAACGATCCAACCAGTGCTGACTCGGGCGAAGAATCGGAATCTTAATCGTCTGCTTTTGCAGCGTTGCAGATTTCTGTTGAAGACAATTTCTGGCTCCGAGGTCGTTTGATCGCGGAGCCTGTTTCGTATCTGCCGGGCGATCAATCGGTCGGAAAATTCAAATCGGTTAAAGGTGCAGCATGTTGAAAGGTAACGCCATTGTCGGGCAGTCCGGTGGTCCAACTTCTGTCATTAATTCAACGCTGGCAGGAGTCATCGAAGGTGCTCGACGGTCCGGGCAAATCGGTCGACTCTTCGGGATGCGATTCGGCATCGAAGGCGTCCTTACCAGCCACCTGCTCGATCTGGATGGCTACGATCGAGCAGCGACTAAAAAACTTCAGGCGACGCCAAGCAGTGCTCTTGGTTCAAGCCGGCTCAAACTTCAGGAAGAACATTTCGAGCCGATCCTGAAACAGTTGAAGAAGTTTGACATTCGATACTTCTTCATGATCGGCGGTAACGACACGATGGACACAATCCACCGAGTTGTCGAATACGCCAACAATTCCGGATACGAAATGGCAGGAGTCGGCGTTTCAAAAACCGTTGACAATGATCTGTTCGGGACAGATCACACGCCCGGTTACGCAAGTGCCGCTCGCTATGTCGCGTTAAGCATTCAACAGGGCGGACGGCTCGCTCGCGACATGCAGCGAGTCGATCAGTTTGTCGTGTTCCAGACGGTTGGACGCAGCGCCGGCTGGTTGCCTGCCGCAGCGGCCTGTGCGAAGAAGAACGCAGCCGATCCACCTCACATCATCCTGATGCCCGAAGTCGCGTTTGATCGAGCAACGTTTCTGGAGGCGGTCGAGAAGGCTCAGAAGAAATTCGGATTCGTCTCAATCGTCTGCGGCGAAGGAATTACCAACGCGGATGGAAGTCCCGTCAGCGCATCGGGAACGCAGGACCGTTTTGGTAATGTCGAATTCGGAGCGATGGGCGGAA
>JADHNX010000010.1 GCA_016779365.1 Planctomycetaceae bacterium | reverse complement strand
GCCTCGCCCGAAGCGACTTCGTCCGCCACCGTCTTCGCTGCCGCTGGTCCCGCCTTCCAGACGTCCCTGAAAGATCTTTTTGCCGGTCTTTGCATCGTTACAACCGGCGACGCTGCCCGAGAAGAAGTAGATGCGACCTTCGTGGACGACCGGCGTTCCAAAACGGCTCGAATCGGAACCCGACCAGATCTTGTGAGTCTTCGTGACGTCGCCCTTGCCGCCGGCTCGAACGGCTGCCGACCCGCCTCCTCGACCTTCGATTGAGTACACCACATCCTGCACGGCGACAACGCTGGAGCTGTACTGGTCGCCGGCCGGGATCTCGCTGAACCATCGCAGTTTTCCGGAGTCGGGATTGAACCCCCAGATTTCGTACGGCACGCCCAGAACCAGGTCGGTTCGCTCGTCGTCAACTTTCACCAGCAGAGGCGTTCCCCACACGTTGGCGAGACCTGAAGCTGCCTGCTTCCAGACTTCCTCACCGGTCTCACAGTTCAATGCGACGAGCGATTCGCTTTCGGCGCTGGCCGTCACGATAACCTTTCCGTCATACACAATGGGGCTTGACGCGGATCCCCATCGTCGACGATCCGACTCGGTCCCAACGCTCTTCTGCCAGAGTTGCTTGCCGTCCAGGTCGAAGGCGAGAACGCCGGACTTGCCAAAGAAAACATAAACGCGTTCGCCATCGCTGACGGGAGTGTGGGACGCGTAGCCGTGTGCCGGAATCCCCATCCCACTGTAGGGGTCTTCCGGCAGGACCGCATCGACCGCTTCCTGCCACAGAATCCTCCCGCCGGATCGCTCGACACAAACCAGGTGTCGCTTCAGGTCTTCGATCTTTCCGAAGTTCGCGCCGTACCCCGAGTAGCACGTCACAAAAACTCGATCACCGATCACGATCGGGCTGGAAACACCTTCGCCTGGGAGAGGAGTCTTCCAACGAACGTTCGAGTCGGGGCTCCACTCAACCGGAGTTGGCGTCGCGTCTGAACTGACGCCCGAGCCGTTCGGCCCTCGAAACCGAGCCCAATCGCCGGCTGAAACTGAAACGTTCAGCCCGAAGAGCAACATCAGTCCGCAAAAGATTTTCGAGCGTTCCACGACAGCCCCTTTTGAAACTCAGGCCGGATCCAAACGATCCAGTTCCTAGAACAGACGACAGAACAAATGCCGACAGAGATCTAAAAGGCTCGCGCCTCAAACATTCCTGACGTACTCCCGGTACTGCGTTTCCTGAAGGCAAATCCACAATCGTCGCAAAGGTAGATGCCGGAAGACGCGATCGACCGAGGCGACTCGTGAGCGACCGATGACCGCAACGATCCAGGCGGTCGGCAGCGGTCGGAACATCTTTCGGCTCAGTTCAAAGCTCGCCGCAGACAGCCGCAGAATCGTTAAAGTCGGAATTACCGGCAAAGTTTCGCACGCGATCTGCCGATACGAGACCGGATGGTGGCGCGTCACCCGATCCTGGCGTGAGTCAAACATTGACGTGCGGGGAACATGCGACGGAATTCTCGATTCATAAGATCCGCGTGGTGGCTGTTGCCGATGCTTTGCTTCGCCGCAGCAGGGTGTTCACGCACGTGGTATCGGAATCAGGCTGACGAGGAAGTCGTTGAGACGCTCGCTGAAAAAGGTGGATACCTCGACAACGGACTTGCCGATCCGCGACTTGATTCGCGGATGGCTTACCTTTCAGATCCGGACCAGCCACCGATGCCCAGCGACGATCCGGCGTCGCACGCGTTTATGCACGAAGTCGATGGTCACAACGGTTTCGGCGGATGGCATTCTGCCGGTTCAGAACCATCAGTCGATGCGGGAACGTGGTTCGAAACGCTGCCGAGGGCCGAAGATGGCACTGTCGTGTTATCGCTGGGCGACGCCATCAAGGTGGCTCGGACAAATTCACGGGGCTATCAGACGAGCCTTGAAGACCTTTATCTCTCCGCGCTGGATGTCACCTTCGAGCGATTCCGGTTTGATCATCAGTTTGCCGCCGGGAATGTCACAGGTGCCGACTTCCAGGGTCGCGATCGGACCTCCGGACCAGGCAGCAGCGAACTGTCCACAACGACCAGCGGCGCCGTTCGGAAGTTGACCGCGACGGGCGGTGAACTGTTTTTCGGACTCGCCAATTCGATCGTGTGGGAGTTTGCCGGCGGAGACGGCGACATGTTGCGGTCAACGTTTGACTTCTCGCTGATCCAACCG
Organism: Planctomycetaceae bacterium; assembly: GCA_016779365.1. Taxonomy (GTDB): domain Bacteria; phylum Planctomycetota; class Planctomycetia; order Planctomycetales; family Planctomycetaceae; genus JABMPE01. The sequence continues at coordinate 21,877 of JADHNX010000010.1, read as the reverse complement.
CTGCTGAGATTCGGCGGCCGCGCGCGAGTGCTCGAACGACTGACTCAAAGCGAGCGGACACTGCTGGGAAATGTTCGGCAGATGGAGCAGTTCCGGCGAGGCTTCTATGTCGACATTGCCACCGGTCGAAACTCCGGATCAGGCCCGAATCGTCGCGGCGCGGTCGGGCAGGCAGGACTCGGAGTAATCGCGGGATCGCCGAGCGGTCGAAACGGCGCAGCCGATGCCGGCGGGTTTCTCGGCCTGCTGCAGGACCAGCAGCAGATTCAGAATCAGGTTTCCAACATCGCCGCGCTGCGAGACAGTCTGGCGCAACTGGAAGCGGCGTACGAAGCCAATCGGACCAACCGGTTGCAGGTCGACCAGGCTCGGCAGGCGTTGCTGAACGGGCAAAGCAGTCTGCTGGCTGCTCGTGCGAGTTACGAGTCGCGCGTCGACAGCTTCAAAGTGGAACTCGGGCTTCCGCCAGACCTGCCGCTGGAAATCACCGATCCACTGCTCGACCGATTCACGCTCATCGCTCCCGAGTTGTCGCAGCTTCAGAACGATCTGGCTCCTTTGCTTTACGCTTTAAAGCGGCAACGCGACACGCCTGAGTTGGAGCAACTGCGGAAGTCTGCCGCACAGTTTGCCGCTTTAGACGTACGAGTTGCCGAGCGCGTCGCGTCTGCCCGTGACGATTTCAGAAAGCTGCAACCTCTGATTCCGGAACGGCTGGCTCAGCTTGACCGAGTCCGCTTCCAGGTTGAAGAAACTCAGGCGGATGTCGACCCTGGAATTTACGACCGGCCCCTGCTCGAACAGCGACTGGAGTACCTCGCGAAACGGCTGCCCGCCATCGAAGAAGAATTTGACAGCAACCGCGACGAACTCGCGAAGTCGAGAATTGTCGGGGACAACGATGCCGCTCCCGACGTCTGGGAGAAGCTGACGAAAGATGCGACGAAACTTTCGGACTTGTTGCTCGAACTGTCGCTCATTCAGGCCGAGATACGCTTGCAGGGGGTCGCGCTGATCCCGCTGGATTTGAAACCGGATGACGCCGTCGAGATCGCGCGGGCCAGGCGGCTCGACTGGATGAACGCGCGAGCGAATCTGGTCGATGTCTGGCGGCAGATTGAAGTGGACGCGAACAACCTGGAAAGCGACCTCGACCTCGTGATCAGCGGGCAGGCGAGAACTCGCGGCGACAACGTGGCCGAGTTTCATTCCGATGGAAGCCGGTTGAGCTTCGGGCTGGAGTTCGACACGCCCGTGACGCGACTCGCCGAGCGGAATCAGTACCGCGAAACGCTCATCAATTATCAGCGGGCTCGACGTGACTACATGCTGTTTGAAGATCGCGTGACTCAGAGTGTTCGGAACACGCTGCGAATTGTCGACCTCAGCCAGATCAACTTCGAAGTCAGGCGAGCGGCGGTTCAGGTGGCGATTGCTCAGGTCGACTTCTCACGAATCAAACTCAACCCGCCCCCTCCGCCCGGCCAGAAGGAAGCACGAAGTTCACCGACCGCCGCCCGCGACCTGGTGTCGGCGTTGTCCGACCTGCTGGACGCTCAGAATGATTTCCTCAACGTGTGGGTCAATTACGAAGTTCTGCGTCTGCTGCTCGACTTCGAACTCGGGACAATGGAACTGGATAATGACGGGCTGTGGCGCGACCCTGGTCCGATCGTCACCCCGACTTCCATCACCCCCACTTCAGCCGAGGTGGACGCCGCCATCCTGACTATTCCAGGCCATGTCCGAGGTCACTGGAAACCGACCGTGGCGGCAGATTCGGACCAGCCGGACGAACGATCTCACGCTGAATAATCAGGCAGATCCTGCTGGGTGCGACAAGCGGGCAGAAGACCGCGTCCGGTGCTTCAAAGCGGAGATCTGCGAGCAATCCTGACGACGACGAACTCAGCCGGTCGCCCGCGCTGGCACGTCGGCAGTTTGATTCGCTCCGCCGAGCCCGCTGCGAAAAAACTCACAATCGACGGGGTTATTCCGGAACGGCTGAAAACAGGGCCGCGTGTTTGTGCTGAAGGGCTGACACGGGCGGATTTGTTTGATAGCCTCGATGCCTCACCCGATATCCTGGAAGCCGTAAATAGCTTCTCCCACCCAACATGCACGCATCCTCGCGTGCTCCTTCCGTCTGGACCGGCTGAGTCGGTCCTCTGCCAGCGTGAGTGACTCATGAAACGCATCCAGCTTCGGACCGCGCGTCGTGCATCGACACCTGCCGACTCTCGTCAACACAAACCCCGTCATGGTTCCACAATGACCGGAATCCTGCTGGGAGTTGTCACACTGCTGGCCGTTGGCGCGACGGCAACTCAGTTTGCTTCAAACAGCCTGTCCGGCCTGTTCGCCAACTTTCTGAGTGACGAAGAGGAGTTGACGTACCTGACCGCAGAAGTCGTTCGCGACAAGTTTGAGCATCGAGTTCTGGAACGTGGCGAAGTGCAGAGTTCCAGCAATGTGGAGGTTCGCTGCGAGGTCCGGTCTCGATCATCCAACGGCGTGCAGATTCTGGAGATCGCTCCCGAGGGTTCCACCGTCGAAGCAGGTCAGTTGATCGTTCGACTTGACGACGCGCAGCTTCAGCAGGAATTGATTCAGCAACAGATCATCGTCAGCACGAGCCAGTCTCAGGCCATCGAGGCAACGGCCGCTGTCGATGCCGCTCGGCTGGGCCTGAAGGAGTACGAGCAGGGAACGTACCTTGAACAGGAAGAACAACAGGAGAGCGAAGTCTTCGTTTCTCAGGAAAACATGCGACGTGCCGAAGAGTACCTTGCCTACAGCAAGCGGCTGGCGGACCGAGGTTACATTCCGGAAGCTCAACTGGAAGCCGACGAGTTCGCCGTCGAAAAGGCTCGCAAGGATCTGGGAGTTTCACAAACCAAGCTGCGAGTCCTGCGTGACTTCACAAAGACCAAAGTACTGACGCAGATGAAGGCTGATCTGGCCACGGCAGAAGCTCGTCTGAAATCGCGACTGAAGACGCTCGAACTGGACGAACTGCGGCTCGCCGAAATTGAGGACCAGATTAAGAAGTGTCGAATCGTCTCGCCGGTTGCTGGAGAAATTGTTCACGCCAACGACCAGGAGCGACGCGGCTCATCCGGCGATCTGCTCGTTGCCGAAGGACGCCCGGTTCGCGAGCGACAGGTCATCATCCGCATTCCCGACGACAGTAAAATGCGCGTCGTCGCCAAAGTTCACGAGTCGCGCATCGGCTTCGTGCAGCCGGGCCTGAGAGCTGACATCATTCTCGAATCCATGCCCGACCTGAAGCTGGTCGGTCGCGTCGTCGGAGTGAGCGAATACCCGATCCCCAGCTACAGCGTCTACATGGCTCACATCAAGGAATACGCAGTCGATATCGACATCGAAAACCCACCGGAAGGTCTGCGGCCCGGCATGACCGCTCAGGTCGATGTCCTTGCCGAGCGAATTGACAACGCGATCCAGATTCCGAACCAGGCGGTGATCGGTCGCAACGGTCGCTTCTTCTGCGCGGTCCCCGACGCCAGCGGCTCTCTCGCCACTCGTGAGATCATGGTCGGATCGTCAAACGAAGACGCCCTCGTCGTGCTGGACGGACTTGAACCTGGCGAGATGGTCGTGCTGCAGCCCAACTCCGAGAAGATTCTGAACGTGCTCGATCTGCCGGAAGACGAAATCGTGCAGGATGATTCAGCCGACGAAGTGGACTCCGCCCCTGCCCTGACGATCGACCAGAATTCATCTGGCCAGAAGTCGGCGAAGAAGAACGGCATGGCAAAAGGAAAGGCCAGCAACAAACGCAGCACTCAGTCATGAGTACCGCGTCCGCTTCCCGACCCGACACGTTCGAACCGGCAGGTTCAGAATCGCCTGCCGAGTCTGCGCTGCTGATTCGAGACCTGTGCAAGGACTACGAACTCGGCAGCGAAACTGTGCGAGTCCTGCAGGGCATCAATCTGGATGTCCCGGTCGGCGATTATGTCGCGATCATGGGACCGTCGGGTTCAGGCAAGAGCACGCTGCTCAACCTGCTGGGTTGCCTCGATCGACCGACGTCCGGGGAGTACCACCTCGGTGGTCAGAACGTCGCGACGCTGAGTGACGATCAACTGTCCGCGATCCGCGCTCGCAGCATCGGCTTCGTCTTTCAGGCCTACAACCTGATTCAACAACTGACCGTGCTGGAGAACATCGAAGTCCCGCTCGCGTATCAGGGCGGCGTTTCCGGTGAAGACCGCAACCGTTGCCGCAAACTGGCGGACGAAGTCGGACTGAGCAATCGACTGGGCCATCGCCCCAACGAACTGTCCGGCGGTCAGCAGCAGCGAGCCGGCATTGCACGCAGCCTGTCGAACCGGCCGCAATTCATTCTCGCCGACGAAGCGACCGGCAACCTGGACACCGCCACGACCAACGAAATCCTCGACCTGTTCGACCGACTGAACAACGACGGAGCGACGATCGTGATGGTGACTCACGAGGAAGAAGTTGCCGCGCGTGCGCGACGGATCGTCCGTCTGCGCGACGGCGTGATCGAGAAGGACGAAGTTCTGCGACCGGTGACGCGGCCTTCCGAAATCACCGCTCGGCAAGCGGCCCCGGCGACGGACACACATTCCCAGCGGCGATCCCGAAAGCGACCCTCGCGAGTATCGACGCTGCTGCGCGATCTGCGCGTCGGACTGAAGAGCCTTCTGCTGCACCCGTTGCGTTCTCTTCTGACGGTGCTCGGTATTTTCATCGGAGTCGCCAGCGTGATCTGGCTGCTGGCAATCGGGCAGGGGATCGCCGGCAAAGCTCAGGAACAGATCGAGGAACTCGGTGCCAACAACATCATCCTCACCACGTCGCGACCACCCAGTGAGCAACTGCGGGAACGCAAGATTTACTACTACGGGCTGACGGACGAAGACTGTCGACACCTGGAAGCAACGATCCCGACGATCGAAATGGCCATCCCGTTCTGCCGCCGCACGGGGCAGGAACTGGGATATCTGGATCGTCAGGCTCGAACCGAAATCAACGCCTGCACGCCCGAGTACCTCGAGCTGTATTCACTGGAAGTGTCACGCGGTCGATTTCTCGACGACCATGACAACGAGACGTCAGAGATGGTCTGCGTGCTCACTCAGGAGCTGGCGAACGAACTGTTTCGGCACGAAGATCCACTCCAGAAAACAGTTCGCATCTACCGTGATTTCTTCCGCGTCGTCGGCGTCGTCGCGGCAAGAACAGAACTGGAAAGCGTCGAAGGAGCCAGCCGCAGCCAGGATTTCTCAGACAATGTCTACATCCCCATCGAAACTTTCTGGCAGCGTTTCGGCGATGCGTACTCGGTCGGCAACAACGGCGGACGCGGTGTCTCGCAGATCACGCTGCGGCTGAAAGACCAGGACGACGCCATCCCCACCGGTGAAGCAGTCACCGAAGCGCTGCGGCTGACACACCAGTTCGAAGATTACACCGTCGGTGTGCCGCTGGAACTGCTGGAGCAGGCACGCAACTCGCGGCTGATGTTTATGGGGATGATGGGGCTGATTGCCGGTATCTCGCTGATCGTCGGCGGGATCGGGATCATGAACATCATGCTGGCGACCGTCACGGAACGAACCCGCGAGATCGGTATCCGCCGCGCTCTGGGAGCCCGGCGTCGAGACATCACACGACAGTTCGTGATCGAGACAATCCTGTTGTCCGTCGCGGGCGGCATCACCGGAATTCTGGGTGGCCTGACCTGCGGTCGGATGGTCGATGCGCTGCGCTGGGGCCTGACGGAACTGGCTCCGGAAATGATGGAGTCGATGCCTGAATCCATCAAAGCTGTCGACCCGATCGTCCTGCCGTGGTCGATTCCGCTGGCGTTTGGAATCTCGGTTGGCGTCGGCGTCGTCTTCGGCCTCTACCCGGCCCGCCGCGCCGCAGCAATGAGCCCGATCGACGCCCTCCGTCACGTCGCCTGATCACCTCAACGTTTGTGCGAAATCGGCGATCGTGTCTCCCGCCCGGTTGATGAATCAAAGACGACGAACACTTGCACCACAGACTGCAAAGCCTGACCAGCGGGAATTTCGGCACGGCCCCCCAAAGGAGCGGCCCTTTCCGGATCGACGAGGATTCGGCAGAATTATTGATGCGGTTTTCTTCAGCTCATAGACGCAAAGGACCGCACAGTGGATCGCACCTTTTTCAGCGGCAGAAAACGCCATGTCAGGTAGAGACTCACTTCGCCTTTGTGTTTCCTCCCGCCTTCGTACTTGTGCGCTGCCGGCTCACTGGCTCTTCGCCGTGGCCGTACTCTCAGGCGGATTGCACTCGGCGGCCAATGCCCAGGAACAAACGAAGGCGCAGATCGAGGCGGTTCGCGCGGCGGCTCTTCAGGCAAGCATGGAAGCACACCGGAAAGACGTTGTGCCGTTTTTCGAGACGCACTGCGTACGCTGTCACGGTGCGAAGAAACAGGAAGGCGAGCTTTCTCTGGAAAAACTCGATCCGGACATGACCACGGCGAGTGCCGCACGATGGGCGACACTTCTGGAACAGATCACCACGCGAGAGATGCCGCCCGAGGGTGAGCCGCAGCCAACGCCCGGCGAGATCCAGAAAGTCGTCGACTGGATTCGCTCTGAGATGAAACGATCGGGAAAGCACCTGGCCACTCGGAAGGAATACGCCAACGGAAATCGTGTTCCTCACGAACTGCTGTTCGGCCCCGGAGCGAATGCTCCGTTTGATGCGGCTCCGGGACTGAGGCGGCTCAGTCATGACATTTACGATGCCTTTTCGAAGGACGTCGGGAAAAACGTCAATGGACTTGGCAATCCGTTTTCGCCGGCCGGTGGAACGACCTTTCTCGACATGGGCTCGCCGAAAATCGACGAACCGGTCACGACACAGCTCATCAGCAATGCGCTGTCGATTGTCAGAAACCAGACCGCCTGGCGCGAGGACAAGGGGCAGTTGAAGTGGGTTGGCCAGCGTGAATTTCAGCCGCTGTTTGAAAAGGATGCCGAGGTCACCGACGAGCAACTTCAGACCGCGGTGACGGCTCAGTTTCTGCGGGTCCTGAGACGCAAACCGACGGACGAGGAACTCGCTCGATTCCTCAAACTGATGAGAACGAATGAGAAAGCTGCCGGCCGGGAAACGGGATTTCGTTTCGCACTGGCCGCCGTGTTCCTGCTGCCGGAAGCGGTTTTCCGCTCCGAAATCGGTGCCGGGCCCAAGGATGTTTCCGGACGCGTTCGGCTCTCGCCGCGAGAAACCGCCTTCGCGATCAACTACGCACTGAGTGATCGGTTGCCACCGGCCTGGCTGCTGGACGCCGCGTCGAAGGGCGATCTTGACAGCGAAGAACAGATCGCGGCGGCCGTTCGGAGGATGATGGAAGACCCGAAACAGCAGACGCCCCGTATCATGCGGTTTTTCCGAGAATATTTCGGCTATGCGGCGGCCGAGGACGTTTTCAAGGAAAGCAAGGAGAATCAGGATCACAAATCCAACGTTCTGGTCTCAGACACTGACCAGCTCGTGCAGTACATCCTGGCCCAGGATAAAGAGGTTCTGAGGGAACTTCTGACGACCACGAAAAGCTTCGTTAACAATCGGCTTGATCCGCAGGGCAAGAAGATGGAGCCCGGCGATAAAAAGAAGGCGATTCATAAATCGTACGGACTGCCGGACGACTGGAAGTGGACCGCAGATCAGCCGGTGGAACTGCCTAAAGATGAGCGGGCCGGCATTCTGACTCAGCCGGCCTGGCTGGTCGCGTTCTCCACGACGACAGACAACCACGCGATCCTGCGCGGCAAGTGGGTGCGCGAAAGACTGCTCGGGGGAGTCGTTCCTGACATCCCGATAACAGTCGACGCACAGCTGCCAGACGAACCCGAAAAGACACTTCGCGAACGGATGAGAGTGACTCAGGGTGAGTACTGCTGGAAGTGCCATCAGCTCATGAATCGAGTTGGCCTGCCGTTCGAGCAGTACGACCACTACGGCCGATTCCGTACCGAGGAACTTGGGCAGCCGGTTGACGCAACAGGTGGCTTCGAGCACACGCTCGACCCGAAGCTGCAGGGGGACGTGACAAACCCGGTGGAGTTTGTACGGAAGATGGCGGATTCGGAAATTGTGGAGCAGGTGTTTGTCCGGCATTGCTTTCGTTACTGGCTGGGTCGGAACGAAACGCCTGGCGATGCGAACAGCCTTCAGACCGCTCACAATGCCTACCGTGAAAGTGGCGGCAGTATGAAGGCGCTGATTGTGTCGCTGCTGACGTCGGAGTCGTTTCTGTACCGCGTGCCGTTGGCCCGGCCTGAACAGGCGGGACTTCTGACACCGAAATAATCTGATAGATTTCTGCGACGGTTTCCGGACGGAATTTTCATCACCACAGACAGGCGGAATCACAAAATGGCGATTCAGCGACGCGATCTCCTCAAAGGGATGACTCTTGGTGCCGGCAGTCTGGTTCTCAGCCCAATGCTTTGGCGAATGCAGGCTCAGGCCGCAGGTCAAACCGTTGCCTCAAAACGCTTTGTCTTCGTTGTCGAGAGCAACGGTGTCCGGCCGGAGCAGATGGCGCCCGAGGGAATTGAGCGAAAGCCGCGACGTCAGCAGCCGATGAACGGTCCGGCCGAGACGGTTGATGTGCCGCTCATCGGAAAGAAACTTCCCTTCTCGCTGGAGCCGATTCAGAAGTGGATCGACAAAGTCACGATCGTGCAGGGACTGTCCGGTCGAGTCTGCGGCGGCGGCCACTCGAATAATTTCGGAGCGCTCGGGTGTTTTCCGACGGCAGGGGAAAGTCAGGAGATTCGAGGCGAAACTATCGACGGAGCTCTAGCAAAGATGATCCCAGGGATCTTTCCGCATATCGGCCTGGGCATTTCCAAGCGTCTGGAAAATTCCGTCATTTACAACGTGTCCGCGATCGGCCCGAACAAGGGCCTGCCGACGATGTGCCGGCCGGATCAGGTCTACTCGGCATTGTTCGGCAGCGTTGCGGACGGTGTCGCGAAGCAGGAATTCGCCGCGAAGAACAACCTGCTCGATTTCCTGAAAGACGATGTAAAGCGGGTTGAGGCCCGACTGGCCGGACCCGAACGCGAGCAGCTTGCGGCGTATCTTGAGACCTTTGAGACGCTCCGCGATCGACAGAGCCGACTCAACGAGATTCAGCACACGCTGCGCGAGAACGCGCCGGTCACAAACGACAAGTACACATCGGCGATCGAAACAGATCGGCTGGACGCTCAATTTGACATCGGCGCCGCAGCTTTGATTTCCGGCCTGACAAATGTCATGACGATTTCTTCCGCAGCCGGCATTCGCGATTTCGATATCTGCTTCACCGGACTGGGCCTGAAGAAAGGAAAGCACAGCATAGGTCACGGTGGCAGCGAGAACGGTAAGACCTGGGCCGAACTATACGACATGATCCGTCGTTACCACTTCGACCTGATCGCCGGCCTGATCAGAAAGCTGGAAGCTGTGCCGGAAGGCGACGGCACAATGATGGACAACACGGTCATCGTCTATCTCAGCGATGGGGCCGAGGGTCATCATTCGAGATGCTGGGAATGGCCGATCGTCATGATCGGCAACATCGGCGGCAAACTGAAAACAGGCCGCTACATCGACTTCCCGGGCTACGGTCAAGTTGATCACCGCACAACGGCCAACTTCTATACGACGCTTTTGCAACTAACCGGGTCGTCGCGGGAGAGCTTTGGCGTCGAAGACCCCACTCTGAGGAAGTTTGGTCTGGACCAGCACGGCCCACTGCAGACTCTGTTCGCGTAGGTAATTCGGACTCCGAGAGACGGCCTGTTGCCCTGTCAGGTCTTAATTCTGGGGTAGAGTCTTTCGACCTTGATCAGAAAACCGGAGTATCTGTTGAATGTTGGAATCAGATCTCCGAAGTCAGTGCTGGCGGCTCTCTTCGAAGACACACGAGACTCGGCTCTGAGTGGTTCCGTCTCTGGGCTGAAGCGAGCTCGGGTTTCGGCGGCTTTCCTTGTGAGGAAAGATACTGAGGCGGAGTTGGATGCTCAGTGTGTCGCAACAGCGGGGCTACATCGCGGACATGGCTCCGACGATGTCGGAGTGAGGAGCCTTGCCCGCGCGGGTACGTGGAAACGCGATATTGACGGCCTTTTTCCAGCCGCCGTACGATCCCGCTCTCGAAGTTGGCGTCGTCTGGATGGTGACGCCGCTTCTGATGGAATGCGTCATAACTGGTCCGAATAAACAAAAAGGGCCAGCAACGAGCATCCGTTTTCCGCCGCCGTGAATCGGTGTCTGAACTCGTACGAAGGGATTCGACAGAGTCAGCGTGAAACAGAAAGTCTTCTGGGTCCTGCTTTTGGCGCTGGGGCTCCGTATCGGAGCTGCGCTCTCGGTACACACTTTCCTCGAGTCCGCAGACCGCGATTTCCTGATCGAGGGAGACGCTGCCGGCTACTGGGAACTCGGTCAGAAGCTGGCGGCTGGCGAGGAATACTCGATCTACACACCGCCTCGGCGAGCGATGCGGATGCCTGGGTATCCGCTGTTCCTGGCGGCGTCGATCAGGCTCGGTGGAATACAGTTGCTGCCGGTTCGGCTGTTACAGGCTTGTGCCGGCACGGCGGCCTGCTGGATGGTGTACCTTCTGGGAACGTCGCTGATCGATGCACGAGCTGGATTGCTGGCCTCGTTTCTCGCTGCGGTGTCGCCAACGTTCGTCGGGTTCAGCCCGCTGATTCTCAGCGAAACGCTGTTCGCGGCGACGCTGCTGGTCAGTCTGATTCTGATGGCGAAACTCGCTGCCGGATGGCCGCTGCTCGGATCAGAGAATCCCGAGGCAGGAAATCGCGAAGCAGCAGCAGATGCAACTCTTCCAGACCGGCGACTCTGGCTGGCGCTGGGAACCGGAGTTGCAGTCGCGGCGGCGTGTTATGTCAGGCCGTCCTGGTTGCTGACAGCTCCGCTGTTTTGCGTAACCCATCTATTGATGACATGGACGGGCCGCAGGCACAACGCGACCGGTTCGACCGGAGCCGTAATGCAAGCAAAGGCTCTGGAGTGTGTCTTTGTTATTGGCGGACTGGCTGCGGCGCTGGCACCATGGACCATTCGCAACTCGCAGGTCATCGGCCATGCGATTCCCACGACGCTCTGGGTTGGGCCAAGTCTCTACGACGGCCTTCACCCAGGAGCGACCGGCGACAGTGACATGAGATTTTTCGAGAACGACAATCTGCTCGCAACGATGACCGAGTACGAGATGGATCACGAGTACCGTCGGCGGTCCTGGGAGTTTGTACGCGAGAATCCCGGTCGCGCGATTCAACTTGGACTGATCAAAGCGGGCCGGCTGTGGAAACCGTGGCCCAACGCCGATCAGTTTCGCGAGTGGTGGCTTTGTTTGATCGTCGCGGCGTTCTTTCTTCCGACTGTCGGTTTCGCACTGTTCGCCGCCGTTCGCCGCAGAGGCGACGTGCGATGCCTGCTGCTGACGGTTGGCCCCGTGATCTACTTTACGGCGATTCACTCAGTGTTTGTCGGCTCGCTCCGTTATCGACTGCCGGCCGAGTACCCACTGCTGATTCTCTCCGCCGCTGGTTGTCTCGCCGCTTATGACTGGTTCCAACGACGTCCGATGACGTCGACAATGCCTGCGTTCGAGTCAGGAGAACCTTCCTGATGAAAACACTTCGACGAACCATCATGTGGCTTGCTTTGATTCTGATGGTGGCCGCCGGTTTCGCTGGTTGGGCAGCCCACTATTACTGGTCGAACGCCGACCGCCTGCTGCATGAAAAAGTTGCCGAAGTCTTCAAAACGTGGCATCCGGAACTGGGCTTCCGATTGGGACGTTGCCGACTCGACTGGTCCGGGCAGATTCACGTTGAGCAGTTTGCGCTGACGCTTCCCAACGCGGAACGACCGCTGATCGATCTTCCCGACACAATCGTCGACCTCGATCGCGAAGCGCTGCTCAATCGTCAGGAAGTGATCGTCCAGAATCTGCGGTTGCTGCAGCCTCATATCGAAGCCACACGATTTCCGGACGGCACGTGGGATTTTCACGAACTGCCAGCATTACCGGAAAGCGACAAGCGGCAAAGCCTGCCGACGGTCGAGCTTCAGAACGCGCAGCTCACGCTTCACATCATGAAGAGTAATGACGACCCTCCCGCCACGGTCCTGATCGACAGCGCAAACCTCAAGCTGACTCCTAACGGGAAACGCAGCCTGCTGATCGAAGGCGGTGCTCAGATTGCGAGTGTCGGGCGGTTGAAGATCGACGGGCGACTGAATGTTGACACGAAGACAGGGTCGCTCAACGGGCAGTTGACCGACGTCAGGCTCGGTAACGAGTTGCTTGCTTACGCATCAAGCTTCGAGCCTTCAGTATCACAAAAGGTGGCCGACGTCCGGCAGCGACTGCTCGACGAGATGTTGAAACCGCCGAACCCGGAGTCGAAGTCCCCCTTTTCAATCGCCGGCCTGGCCAATACTCCGTCGACCGATTTTGTGGAGCTTCGACCGGCAACGTTGAGCAGTACCAATGTCGAAATCCGTCAGGCTTCCGGCAGCCGAATGATGCCAGCTCGACGCCACAACATTCCTCCACAGATGATCGGCGACAGCGACTCGATTCTCGGGTTGCTCGCCGACCTGGATGTCGCCTTTAACGTGAGCGTGCCGGTTCCCGGTTCACCCCCCGCCATTCGCTTGCTGGTTGATATCAAAGAAGGCGAGATCACCAACACCGCTTTGCCATTTCCGCTGGATCATCTGACCGGGCAGATCGAGTACGCAGCCCGACAGTTGACCATCCGAAAACTCACCGCAGTTAACGGACCGACGGAAGTTGACATCACTGGATCGCTGCTCGAATCAGACGCCGGCCCGTCTGGACAGCTCAACCTGAAGATCACCGGACTGGTTTGTGACGAGCGGCTGAGGAATCGCCTTTCGGTCGGCTTCGGAAAAATTTACGACGTCCACAATCCCAGCGGACTGCTCGACATGGAAGTGTCCGTCGTCGCCGCGCCGGGCGGAAAGTGGACCCCTCAAGGATTGCTGGTCCGAGCGAATCGTGCATCGGTCATTCACGAAATCTTCCCATACCCGGTCCGGGAAGCTGTTGGCACGATCGTGCAGGACGGTCGAGACCTGCGTATCGACATAGCCGGGAAAGTTGGCGATCGACCGATCACGTTGAAAGGCTTTGTGAAAGATCCAGGCCCCGAAGCATGGGTCGTGTTCGAAATCGACGTGGAAGACCTGCCGCTGGACGACGACTTCTACGCGGCTCTCAATCCGAAAATGCGCAGCGTCCTTGATTCGATGAATCTGGGAGGCTTCGCCGACGCTCACGTTCGACTGGAGCGAAAGCCGGGCCCAGATCAGAAGATGATCCCCAGCATGGTCGGCTTCCTGAAGGCCGGAACGATGGCGTTCCGCAGCTTTCCGTATCGAGTGGAAAATCTGACGGGCAAGCTCGATTTCGACGGGAAGGACTGGAACTTTACGGAACTGCGAGGAACGCACGACCAGGCGTTGCTCAATGCCGAAGGTACATACATCACCTCAACCGGAAACGGTGATCTGCAACTCCGCGTCACGACGCAGGGAGCTTCGATTGATGAATCATTGCGGATCGCCTTGCCGGAACATCTGAAAAAACTGTGGCACGAGTTTTCGCCAGGCGGAAAGATTCGTCGCATGGTGACCGACGTCCGAATGATAAAAGGACAACCCGTCAGAATTTCTCTGCCGGAGATTCAGATCGACGAAGGGACGGCGAATCTGCGGATGTTCCCCTACGAGCTGACCGGGATTAAAGCCAACTACTCGTTCGCCAACGGGCTACTGGACATAAAATCTTTCAACGCGAGACACGGCGCGACCGCAGTGACGCTCGAAGGAACCGTTCGAACCGAAGTCAACGGAGACTGGCGAACGACCCTTTCAAAACTGTCTGCCAGAAATCTGCTGACCGATGCGTCATTCCAGCGGGCCTTGTCGCCAGGGCTCAAGTCGGTGTTCTCAGCCTTGGGTGCTGACCAGGCGATTAATCTGGCGGGCTTTCTGGAACTTCGAGGGACTTCGGATCCGCAGTTTCCGATTACCGCCGCCTGGGAAATCGCCACCGATCTGGAGAAAGGGAAGGTCAGCGCAGGACTTGATTTTACCGACGTGACCGGTCGAATTATCTCGACCGGAACGTGGGACGGGTACGAAGCCGACGCCGACGGGATTCTCGATATCTCCAGTCTGAAGGTCTTCGACAAGTACATCCTTTACGACGTCCGTGGACCGTTCGCCTTGAAGAATGGCGTCTTCAGTGCTGGCTCTCGCGAAGCGCTGACTCCCAACGGTTCCGACCGACCGATCGATTCCAGCGAGCAGATTCAGGCCAATTTCGTTGGCGGTGTCCTGACCGTCAACAGTCAGGCGACAACGTCTCAACCAACAAACTATCAGGCCAGAATCAACCTGTCGCACGGTCAGTTGAAACGTTTCTCGCAGCTCTACATGCAGAATCGTGATCGGCTGGAAGGCGTGATGAATGGCTGGATGACGGTCCAGGGAAGCGGTTCTCAGGCGAAGAATCTCACTGGGCGAGGTCAATTGCAGATCAGCCCGGCGGCGTTGTACGAAATGCCGGTCGTCTTTCAGGTGCTGAACACGCTCGCCGTCGCACCGCAGGACAACTCATTCTTCGAGTACGGTCGCGTCGACTTTCAGATCGCGAATGAGCAGTTCAACTTCAGTTCAATTGACCTCGTCGGTTCGCCGATGCAGCTTCATGGGACGGGACGAGCCGGATTCGACGATTCACTCAATCTGAAATTCGTTTCTGTGATGCCGAACTCTCGAACCCGCAAATCACAAATCTGGATCCCGATCGTAACCGAAGTCGCCGGATTGGTCGGCGGCGTTGCCAACCTCGTCGGAGTCGTGGTCGAGGTCACGGGCACGACATCGAATCCGCAGACCAAAGTCATTCCGGCAACGAATCTCGACGAAGCATTCAAACAGTTCGTGCGAACGCTGAAGCCTTTACCACTGACACCGCCTCGCCCACCAGCCTTCCCGCCCCTGGCATTCCCCGGCCAGCCTCGCCGAACGCAGTAGACTGCGCCGCGATAGACGCAGGGTGCTCTGACTAGGATGACTGATCGTCAAGGTTGACGATTTCAGAGGTCATCCTCCGGGAACCATCAGAAGTAAGAACTCCTCGCTGTAAACACAGCACGGTCGACTCGGCCGCTTGCAGTGATTCGGCGATGAATCGACAGGCGGCTTTCAGAATTCGATCCGAACCACACGTGAAGATGTCGACCGCCGCGTAACCGTACTCCGGCCAGGTGTGAATTGACATGTGTGACTCAGCCAGCAGGCCTACCGCCGTGACACCTTGAGGCTCGAATCTGTTACCGACAAGGTTAAGCAGCGTCAGCCCATATCGTTCGGTCGTTTCTTTCAACCGATCACGAATCAGATTGTGGTCATCCAGCAGTTCCGACGGGCAACCGTGCAGGTCGACGATCCAGTGATGACCAAGCGTCGTTGGAGTCTCAGACATTGGCAACCGCTATGAGGAAAATTGAACAATCGCTGCCACGTCGGCTTTGGAAAGCAGCAACACACAACGTGTTGTCAGGAAATCAAGCTGCACACTGTACAGCGAAATCAATGGCAGCAAACGTCATTGCAAAACAGCCAGAAGCTTCTGAGAAATCGATGGTGTAAGTTCTTTTCAGGTACAACCACGGAACCAGCTCTTCGATCGAGTATGTTCGTTTCAGATACGGCGGCAGCACCTGCGGCGAAAACTGAACGCGACCGTCTCCCGAAGACCTTTCGCAGACTCGCGATTGACGCACCGAAAGCTTGCCAGTTCCCGTCAGAATCTCACGCTCAGACAGCGAACCATTGCCAACAACCAGCCGACGCCTCTGAAAGTCGCGGCGTCCTGAATGCTCTGCCAATTGCCGATGATGTCCCACTGATTGTGGAAAGTTGATAAGTCAGTGGCAGTTCCTTTCCCCTTTCGAATTCAGAACTGGCCGCCGCATCTTCATCGAGCAGCCCCGCTCTCTCGGTAACATAGCCGGTAGCTTCCTGTCCAATAGCTGCTGCCAGCATCGTCTGATCGACCGCTTGAAGGATCTCCGTCAACGCATCACGAGCACCATCCGCACCAGAATCGCTCTCAACAGTTGGATCGAAAATTGAAGAATCGTTACTCTCAAACATGGCGGCGCGCCTTGCAAAATGACTTGGAAATCTTGTTGAACAACCAATTCATCTCGAAACATGCCGCCTCTTTCAACTTGTTCTCAAACACAACTTTCTAAAGTAACTCAATCCCCCATGAAACGCTTCAGCCTTCTTTCGTTTGCTTTCTGCCTCGTCGCAGGTTCGGTTGTTTATTCCGGCGAGCTTGATCCTCGGCAGGACGTATGGATCAGGAAATACCAGAAGCAGGAGAACGTACCGAAGCCAGAAAATCAGCTGCTCAACACGGACGTCGAGCCGGATCTGAACGACGGATTCGTTTCGCTGTTCAACGGCAAAGACCTGACCGGCTGGACTCCGAAAGGCGGGACCTGCGAGTTCTCCGCGAAAGATGGAATGATCGTCGGCAAGTGCGTTCCCGGTTCGAACAGCACTTATCTGTCGACTGGGAACGCCGACTTCACCGATTTCATTTTCAGTTGCGACATGAAGTGGAAAGTCGACTGCAACACCGGAGTCATGTTCCGAGCTCAGTCCAAACCCGGCAAAGGCAACACGGAAACCGTCTTCGGTCCACAGGCCGAGATGGAAGGGTTCTCTCAGGACCGACACTGGTCTGGCGGCATCTATGGCCAAAGCTGCGGCGGCTACTTCTACCCGCTCTGGTTGAAAGAGCACGAAGCGGCTCGTGCTGCGGGCAAAAAAGACGACTGGAATCGCATTACTATTTCAGCCAAAGGTAACGTGATGAAAACGTGGATCAACGGCGTGCCGGCGGCTCACTGGGTCGACGACGGAACTTACGCAAAAGGATTTTTCGGCCTGCAGATTCACAAGGGAGCCAAAGGCGAAGTTCTGTTCCGAAACATCCGCGTCAAAGAACTGAAGCAGTAATTTTGCTGCTCGTCCCGCATTGACTTTCCTCAAGCATCCCGACAGGAATGACATGATCGATTCGAAGAGAGTTGCTGCCCTTAGCAAGTTGGCACTGCTTGTTCTGCTGAGTGTGATTGCCGGTCCTGCTTCAGGAGCCGAACCACCCAACATCATTCTGCTGATGGGCGACGATCATGGCTGGGATGAAACGGGCTACAACGGGCATCCGCATTTGAAGACGCCGGTGCTGGATGAAATGGCGGCGGTTGGGCTGCGGCTGGATCGGTTTTATTCGGCGCATCCGTCGTGCTCGCCGACGCGAGGGAGCGTGATGACCGGGCGGCATCCAAACCGCTACGGAACGTTTTCACCGGGGTATTCGATTAGGCCGGAAGAAATCACGATCGCTCATCTGTTGAGCAAAGCCGGGTACACCTGCGGGCATTTTGGCAAGTGGCATCTTGGCCCTGTCAAAGCAGAGTCGCCGACAAATCCGGGAGCGATGGGCTTCGACGAGTGGCTCTCGCACGACAACTTTTTCGAACTGAATCCGGTCCTCTCTCGCAACGGTGGTGCGCCTGAAAAATTCGAAGGCGAGAGTTCCGAGATCGTCATCGCCGAGACGATTCAGTTCCTGTCGAGGGCTCAGCAGACGAAGAAGCCGTTCTTCGCGGTAGTCTGGTTTGGCTCTCCTCACGAACCCTACAGCGGTCTGGAAAAGGACCTCGCGCTTTACGACGACCTGCCTGCCGAATACGCGAAGAAAGAGTTCAAGCTGACATCCAACGAAACCGGTCGTCCGACAAAGCGACCACTCCGCGACATCCTGCGGGAACGTTACGCCGAGATCACGGCGATGGATCGTTCGATTGGTCAGCTTCGCGACTGGCTGAAGCGGGAAGGTCTGCGAGACAACACTCTCGTCTGGTACTGCGGCGACAATGGCACTCCGGGCGACGGCATCGTCACGTCTCCGTACCGAGGGCAGAAGGGCAACATGTACGAGGGCGGGATCCGGGTTCCTGGCGTCATCGAATGGCCGGCGAAAATCGCCCAGCCGGTAGCGTCGAAAGTGAACTCAGTCACCAGCGACATCCTGCCCACGCTTTGCAGACTGGCCGGCACAGCCGTGCCAAATCGCCCGCTCGACGGCATCGATCTGTCGGCGGCGTTCGACGGAAAAATGACCGAGCGTCCCAGCTCGATCGGGTTCTGGTCGTTCGATGCTGGAGCCGACTCAAAGAACAAACCGTACATCAATGCAAAGCTGCAGGAGGGAACGACACCTCTTGTGAAGATGATGGGCGACCTCTTCACCCGCAACTTCAAGAATTACCATCACCCGATCGTGGTTGACGACGACTTCGCCGGCTCAAGAGTTCTGCTGGGCAACCGGTACAAGCTGATCGTCAACAGCGATCGAGGCGGCAAAGCCAGGAGCGAACTGTTCGACCTGCTGGATGACCCCGCCGAAACGAAAAACCTCGCGACCACCAAACCGGAGATCGCCGCTTTGATGCAGGCAGAGCTTCGAGTCTGGCAACAGTCCATTCTCGAAAGTTTGACGACGGCTGACTACAAGTGAACTGAGCGAATCGCGAAGGGCAGGGTGGGTGCCGCCTCGCCCGCCCTGCACGTCACTGATCCTGTCTGCGGATGATCTCGATACCGCTGATCAGTGATTTGCCGCGAGTTGCCTGCAGGTTGACTGTCAGCGTGCCGTCGACGACGACGTCGGGAATTTCTTCGACGATCCCGGTCATCGTTGCTTTTGATTTCGCAAGGATGTCGAAGTCGGTGAGCACGGCCTTGTCCTGGAGAGAGATCGTCTGAAGACGCTCATCCGGTGAAGCATTGCCGATTTCTGCAAAGTACAGCCGGACGGTGTAGCGGCCGGGCTTCAGGTCGTGCAGCGTTAGTTCCTCAAGATCTTCGACAGCCGAGGCAGCGACCCACGGCCAGGCATCGCCGCCCTTGATCCAGTTGCTGTGCCGGTAGTGGAAGGTTGGGTTCGCAGGTCTGGCGACCACCTTGATCTGCGGAGACGGGCCGCCGACGGGCGGATAGTCCAGCCACAAAGTTCCGTCGCGAGTCTTGCGGTCGCCGGGTGCTCCGAAGTTCAGACCGATCCGCTCGATCGATGCCGGCTTGACGAGTTCATTGCCCCAGCAGGACCACTGCTCGTGGCTTTCGGGCATCGCCACCATCGACAGCGCCGTCGGAAGCGGGTAGCTGCATGTGCATCCTTCGTAAAAGTAAGGAACGTTCAACAGGCCACCCGACGGAATGATGCTGTTCGTACAGCCGCTGCGAGGGCCGCTGATGAAGACCGTGCCGCTTTCTAATGTCTTGTCGTAGAACGCGGCCGTACCGCTGCGAAGTGTGTAGAACATTCCGTAATCCACTCCGCCGTCGCAGCCGTAGGTTTTAGGAATGACTCGCGGCTCTTTCAGCCCGGTCATCGGATTAACGCGTTCGCCAGCGAGTGCCGGGTCAGGCGGATTTGGCAGCAGTGCCGTCTTTTGATCCGGCGCGTGGTAGTAACTCTGTTGGGGAGTCTTGAGGTCAGGCGAAGGTAATGACTTTCTCAGCGCCGTCTGTTCCGAGCCGTCGAAGACTCGCCCCGTGTAGATGTCAGACAGAACCGGTCGCATCAGCGGGTAATCGACGGACCAGTTGCCTTTGATTCTTGGAGCGTGCCAGTCCTTCGGTCGAGAGACCATGACACCGTTCGTAAACAGCGGCTGAGGCGATCTCTTGAAGTGGGCGAGCGTGTCGTCGAACCAGAGCACTCCCAGCGGAAATCGCACAAGCGCGTCCTCGCAGTGAGCGTAGCCGCCCTGGTAATCGGCGGTGCCGGGCAACGCTCCAATGCGGCGGATCAAGGCCTGACCGTTGAACTCAGCAGCGAGAAATCGCCCCGGCTTTTGAGTGTTCAGATTCTTTGAAGAAGCGAATTCACTTCCCACCTTGAACCCCAACACGGCGACACCGCCAAACGGTCGGAGTGTCTGAAGCAAATCTGGCGATGCATTCTGAAGTCTGTCGGGTGTTTCCGTCGTGATGAGATTTGCCAGGTACGCTGGCAGCGACGCGTCATCGGGCGAACCTTCAATCACCGCCGCACGAGTTCCGTACAGACCGGCAGACTGCAGCTCCTCACGGAGCTTTGCAACTCGATCAGCGTCATCATCGATTGTGATGACGTGATAGTCCGATTTCTGAAGCAACGCTTTGACAAGGGCTCCGTCGTGGAGGCCGAGAACGATCGCAACGCCGTGCGGGCCAGTCGTCTCGCCGATCAGACTTGTGGCCAGCTTCGACGCCTGCGGTGTTGTCATGAGCGGTGTGACCTGCGTGTTCCATTCAGTCGGCGTCGCCTGCTCTGCACCCGGCGCGGCAAAGCAGTGAATCTTCCCGGCCAGTGTCGACACGAACAATTTTCCATCGGCAACAATCATCGAATGAACTTTTCCTTCGACGCCGTTGATACCCGGTTCGGTCAGTGCGTTGTCGAAGTTGATCGCTCGATTACCAACGTGAATCGTTCGGCTGATGCCTGTTTCGCCTTCGCCTTTGCGGATCGTGTCTTCGTGCAGTTGCTGATTCACGACGTCGTCGAAAGTGAGTTTTCCTCGACGGATGGCCCTGGCCGATTCCGGATCCAGCGAGGCGAACCAGCCGCCGGGCAACCGACCCGGAGAAGGCAGTTTGAATTCGATCAGCTCGCCGGTTTCACGATTTAAACGAGCGGGGTACGCCGTCGAGCACGGCACAACGATTTCGTCCTCGTTGACGATCAGGTACCCCTGCGGAGCCAGTCCGCCGATGGCCTGAGTGTCGTGCGGCTGCTGGCCAAACAGGTAACCGAGTCGTTCGTTCCGCCAGACGACGTCGCCCGTCGCGATGTTCATCGCCAGGACGAAGACACCTTCAAACGGCCAGACACCAGCTGCGAAATAAACCTGCCCGTCTGCAACGACCGGGCCGCCTCGAACAGGCCAGACAGAAATCAGCCGCCGGTTGCCCAGCAGTCGACGATCGTCAGGAGTCGCCTGATGCTTCCACCGCAACCTGCCCGTTGACAGTTCGACGCAGTAGACGAAGCCGTCGTCCGAACCAAAGCAGACGGACTCTTCCCACACTGCCGGAGCAAATCGAACCGGACCGTTCGTCCGGTAAACCCAAAGCTTCCGCCCCGTCGACGTGTCGTACGCAGTGACCGAATCGTTGCGGGACGAGGCCACCAGCAGTCGGCCCCTGGCGACGACAGGTTCGTAGCCGGCATCAAACTGCAACCTCGGGCTGTGGAATGCCGGAGCGATCGTCGGCAGCTGCCGGCTCCATTTCAGCTCCAGTTTCGCCGGAAGCGAATCCGTCGTCACGCCGGTTCGCCCGGCATCACGTCGCCACATCGGCCAGTCACTCGCCGAGCCGACAGCCGACGTCAGCGGCATCGTGAGAAACAGGATTCCGAGCAACCATCGTCGTCGCCGATTCATGAGCGTCTTCCCGATTTCGTTACGTTGCCTGCCAAAACTCAGCTCTGAATCGAGCCGTCCATTTCGAACAGGCGACAGGCTACATGATCCTGACCGACCAGGATACTTTCACGATTTGATGTGCTATCGTGACGCTGCGTTATTCGCCAAACGACTGAAGAGCCTTTGGACGCTCAATTATCTATTTAATCGTCCCGACAATTCTTTATCCCTGAGGAGTCACCATGAAACCAAACCAGCTCAATCGACGACAA
>JADHNX010000459.1 GCA_016779365.1 Planctomycetaceae bacterium | reverse complement strand
CCGGAATTCTAGCCCGGAACACTCACGAGGCGTAGGGTCCAGCGAGTGGAACCACGGCTGAATACAACACCGACAATCAATATCGCGCAGGTCAGGCTCATCCAGACGAAATTCGGGGCAGGCAAGGCCGATATTCTATTTCTGGCCTGCGGGTTCGGGCGGCGGCAGAACGATCGCCATCATTAAAACTCCTTCATAAAAAACGAGGCCCGGCGTTGTGGATCGCCGGGCCTCGATTCTGATTTCGTGCGACAGTTCTCAGGTGATCCGCCTCAAAAACGGACCGCCTCAAAAACGGACCGCCTGAAGTCAACGGTCACTTACTGGAAACGTCGCAGAGCGTAGCTGGCTCCACGCCAGGCGGACAGTTCTCGTTTGTTGGTTTTCAGAGCCTGCTCGTAGTTCGAAGCTGCTTCCTGGTTCTTACCCTGAGCCAACTGTTGCTCGGCGATGAAGTAGCGAGCTTCGCACATTTGAGCGGTCTGAATTTCCGGCGTGCTCTTGTCAACACGAGCGGCCAGCTCTTCTGCAGAAATATCGCCCATGTTGTAGAGGATGACCCAGTCGATCCAGTCGCGTTCGTTTTCTTTGCGAGCGCGGCTGGACTGCGCGATTCCCGTCGCTTCGGCTTTTCGTCCGGAACGGATCAGCGTCCAGACTCGCCACGGGTTGATGAACCGGGCCGTCGAGTCCATCTGAATGACCTTGTTGAATTCCTGAATCGCTCCGGCGTAGTCCTTGCCGAAGTAGCGAGCGAAACCGGCATCAACATGAGCGGCGACGTCTTCCGGAGTCTTCTGGATGATCATGTCGAAGTCGCGAGCGGCGTCCTGCCATTTGCCCTGCACCAGTCGTGAAGTTCCTAGCAGCGACTGCACAGCCGGCTGATTCGGGTTGAGCTGCAGTGAAGCTGCAAAGTCTTTTTCGGCGTCAGCTGGACGACCGCCCTGCAACCAGGTGTAACCTCGATTGGTCAGAGCGATGTCGTACTTCGGATTCTTCTGCAACGCCGCAGAGAAAGCTCGAATCGCTTCGTTGTAGCGTTTCAGATTCTGGTAGAGCATGCCGAGATTGTTGTAAACCAGCGGCTCATCCGGGAACGCCTTGATCGCCTCGCTGTAAGCCTGGATGGCTTCGTCATTTCGCTTGGTTTCGGTGTAAAGCTCGGCGATCGCCATGTAGGAAGCGATGTGTTTCGGGTTAACTGCCAGAGCCTGGTTGAAGTCGGCGACCGCGGCGTCCGTCTGCTTCATAGCGGCTTTGGCCAGAGCACGCTGGTAGTAGACGTTGGATTTCTGCTCGGGAGTAATTCCTGGCTGCGGCAGAAGCTGATCGGCAATTCCGACAGCAACTTGAGCGTGACTCGACTGATCCTCGATCCGAGTCAGATTCGTCATGCCATAAAGGTACGGCAGGTAGTAGTTGAATTCAGGTGTCGACGCGACGGAGATGGCGGTTCGAGCATCGGTGATGCCTTCTCGGATCATCGCGGCATCGCCCATGATGATGGCGAGTTCAATCTTCGCGCTGCCTCGAAGATGCAGTGCGATATTGTCGTTCGCGTTGGCAGCAATGATCGGCGTTGTGGCATCAATCACGCCTTGCCAGTTGCCCACATCGTAGGCCTTGACGGCAGCCTGTCGCTGAGCTTCGTGAGCGGGGTCCGGGTCTGCGAACGCCGTCGCAGACAGTGCCAACAATAACGCTAAAGACGTCGAAAACCTCATACTGGAGTCCTTTCCCGTACGGAGGGAAGCCCTGCCAATTCAGGCAAAGGGCACCATACCACGGCTCGTGGCCTCTCATGATCAGGCCCGAAATCCGATACACAATCATCCATGCACGCGGTCCTTCCGCGCGTTGTACAGCCGGGCGTTATACTGACTCGCCAGATCCGCTGCTATATGTGTTTTTGAGTGGGCAGGGCGGCTGCTTTTTCTGGGCGTGAATTCACAACGGAACTGCAAAGTATCCCATCACCTATGGGAAAAACGGTAACGGCTGGCTTCATGATGCCATCAGCACCAGAGCGACGGTGTAGGCCAGGTAGGAGCCTAGAAATCCCCCGCCTTCTCTGCGGGAAATCACATGCCCGGTCAAGAACACCGGTAGACACGCGACTGCCACAGCCAGCATGACAGGAAGGTCAAACATCAGGGCCTGTGACGCGATTGGAACTCCTTCTGGAGCGATCGCCGCAGTCAAACCGAGAACTCCCAGCAGGTTGAAGAGATTACTGCCCACAACGTTTCCCACAGCGATATTCCGCTGACCTCGTGCTGCAGCGACCAGCGAAGTAGCAGCCTCAGGTAGCGAAGTGCCTCCGGCAATCACAGTCAGGCCGATAATCAGTTCACTCACTCCCAACCAGTGGGCGACCTCGATTGATGCCGCCACCAGCCAGTTCGATCCCAGAACCAGTAGTCCGAGCCCGGCAGCAATCAAAGCCAACTGTCCCCATAAGCTGGCATCCGAACCTCTGAAACCCGGCATGCCGGTATCGGAATCGCCGGTGGCTCCATTCGATCGCTCATCCACTGCACTTTCATCTGTTGTTACCACATTTCGCGGCGTCCGGCATGAATGCACCAGCCGGTGTAAGCAATCAACCCGGCAAACAGGACACCACCTTCCGACCGGCTGATTCGATAATCGAGTCCCATCAGCAGCACAAGAATCGAAACGACCACCATCAGCGGCACGTCGAACCGAATCAGTTTCTGATCGACCACCAACGGAATAATGAGTGCCGACAGGCCAAGAATCAGCAGCACATTGAAAATGTTACTGCCGACAACATTTCCCAGCGCCAGATCTGCCTGACCGTTCAGAGCTGACGAAATCGAGACCGTCAGTTCCGGAGCGCTGGTTCCAAACGCGACGACAGTCAAGCCGATAATCAACGGCGAAAGTCCAACAATCGACGCCAGCGTCGAAGAGCCCCTCACCAGCAACTCGGCTCCGACAACCAACGCCATCAACCCGGCTATCAGCAAGGCTACGGTCATCTGTGCCAAACCTTCTTCCGTAACATCGGACTGTGATTCTGAAATTACTTTGAGGTCATCGGAACAGCCTGCCGAGTCACAAGTGTGTTGAGACGCCTGCCTCAAACAGACGACTGATGTGTCGACGCCCTGGCTTGGCAGCTTATGCCGGCAGGCTGCTTTCCCGACGACTTGATGAACCTTCACATCAATGTCCGTGGTTACACGGCCTGGCTTGCAGTTCGAACAGTCGGGCTCTGAGGAATGGCCTCTGAGCTGGGGCTGGGGATCGACAATGGTTCTACAAAGTCGCCTGGCACGAAGTCAGGCACAAACTGAACATCAGGCTCAATGCCCAAACGCCATTGCAGACGATGCCAGAACGTCAGGCTGCGCTTCCAGTCTTCCAACGCGTGCCAAACACGCTGAACCGACAGGTGGTCCTGTTCCTTCATGTCTGTCAGTACGCTGCGGCATCCCTGCGGGTGTCCTGACAGAAGCAGAGCCATGCAGAAATTTGCACGGTAAATGACCGGAACATCCGGCTTCATCCACGTACAACCCGACGACATGACAACTGACCGTAAAGTTTTTCTGGCATCTTCTCCTCTACCAAGCCGCATCAGACAGACGGTACGGGCATTGGCCATCACGTCGTTTGTCCTGCCGTCTGACTTAAGCAGTTTCAACGCCCCTTCGGGATTGCCAGCATCGGCAAGGGTGATGGCTTCGGAAAGAACCCTTGAAGTGTTTTGAGTCTCTGTGATTGTGGACGCTGAATTATGAACACGATTTCTGCTCGACATGGTATGAACCTTTGGATTAACCCTCGACCGCGCGGGGTTGTTGAAATTGAATGAAAGCTGTCCGCAAACAGTGAGCGTCACCGGGTAGAATTCGGAGGCGCTGACTGCTGGAAGTTACCTGGCCAAACCACTCTGGCATAAAGCCAGGAACCAAGAGAGCGTGAAACCTGATCCAGGTTTCGCATGCACAGCGCAGAACACACTTGCCTAAAGACCGCCGGGCAAGGCTGCGTCAGCGATTTAAGCTTGCAGACGGATTCCCAGCGTCACCAGCGTGGGACGCTTCATACCAACCGGAGAATCAGACAACGAGAGCTGAAAATTCTCGCGGACATCGCATACGACTTCACACGAAGAGCACGTCGAAAATCGTTCAATCTCGAATGTCCACCGGTATTCGGCAGTGCTGCGATAAGACTGCCGCAGGTGCGCCGGTGCCGAGCCGGAAATGGGAGCCGCACTGATCGAGGTTTCTGATGATGAAACAGCTCGCGGTCCGGAATCCTCACAGTCAGAAATCACAACGACTGCGTTTGTTGCCGACTCTGCACGGTCCAGTGTCGATAAGTACGGCGACTGCCACGAAGCAGCGAAGATTGCGCCACTCAACAGCAAGCTGCTTATGGCGACCGGCAGACTCAATCTGACAGTTAACAGCCAGCCAACGAACCGTCTGACCACCGAATTCGGCGTCATCAACGAGGTCGAAGATTGATGTGGCTGGAACTTCATGCTGCAAATAGTACCACAAGTGTTGAGCACTTAGTAAAACCTGGAATTCACGAATTCTCAAACTCAGGAATCAACCTTCGGCTCAACTTCTTTCTTCGATTGCTCAGGCAGTAACTCTGGTTCAAAACCAGTTCGTTACCAGCGACCTGAATGCGAGCACGGCCCGTCTAGTCGCCGGAGCTCCCGGAAACAGAATCAGTTCTGTTCGCCAGCGGAAGCGGTTGGGACAACGAAGCTCAGGTGCAGCTCGCAGTGCCGCATGTGGAGGTTCATCCATTCTTCGCTGGCCATCTTGCCAAAGAAAGGGTGATCGGCGAGGGGCAGCTCATCTTCGAATCGTTTGATTGCGGCCAGCACTTTCGGCAGTGCCTCGTCCATCGTGCAGTCTTCCGACGGAAGGTACGACGAGAATTTTTTCGGCAGCGCAAACCCCGGTTTCATCTGCTTCGTGATGATCGAATTCTTGATCATCGGCGCAACGAACCACC
>JADHNX010000458.1 GCA_016779365.1 Planctomycetaceae bacterium | reverse complement strand
TTTCGAGACCGCTGTAATACTCCATTGACCGTCCGGCTCGCGCCGTACTGCTGAGTGTGCCGACCAGCGTACCGTCATTGCCGCGTCCGACCGCCTGGCTCTGCAGCCAGCCTTGTTTGGCAGATGCCAGTTCTTCGTCTGTGACACCTCTGGATCGGAGCAGGTCGAGTTCTTCTCGAATGGCAGCCTTAACCTTCGTCATGTTGGCGGGGTTGCAGATGGCGTACGTGTAGAAGATTGACCGGTTGTCGAGTGACGAGACCGAAAGTCCCGACCGGATACCGTAAGAAAGACCTTCTTTCTGACGGACACGATTTCCCAGTCGGTTCGCCAGAGCTCCGCCGCCGTAAATGTAGTTGCCCATCAGAAGTGCAGGGTAATCCGGATCGTCGTCCTTCATTGGGAACGAGGTCACGGCAAAGTACATCGCGTTGGCTTTGTCGGGAGTGTTGATGTCCTCGGTTTCGGCCGTCAACTTCTGGTCGCCATCCTTTTCGATTCGAGCGTAAGGCTGCTTTGATTTCCAGCCGTCGAGAATCGATTGAACCTGCTCCAGTGTGGCGTCGGAATCGAAGTCGCCGACGATACTGAGTTCGCCGTTCGATCCGTTCAGAAATTCCGAGTAGAGGCGTTTGATATCGTCGATGGTTACCGCCTTGACCATTTCGATCTCTTCGGGAATCGACGGTGCATAAAGCGGATGCCCCTTCTTATAGGGTGAGATTCGTTTCTGCGCGGCACGTTGAGCGAGCGATGTTGGCTCGGTCAAACCCTGCTCCAACGACGTCACGACCTCGTTCTTCAGGACATCCAGTTCGCTTTCCGGAATCGTCGGATTGCGGAGTACTTCGCCGAGAAGCTCCAGGACGCGCTTCAGGTTGCCACGTTTGGTCTTGATCGAGAACGTTGCTTCGCCAGCTGATCCGCTGCCGCCGAGCTGTGCGAAGTTACGATCAAGTTCATCCTGAAGCTGCTGTCGATCGAGGTCTTTCGTTCCGCGAGTCATCAGTGGCGGCAGGAACTCGGCAATCGTTGCCTGACCGTGCAGAGTTTCTTCCGTTCCGTAACGAAGCGTCAGCTGAAGCTGCACGGCTTCGCCTCGGTTCTTTTTAGGCAGCAGTGCAACCTTCAGCCCATCGTTGACGGTGAGTCGCCGAGTCCGCTGTTCGATGTTCTCGGGCGAAACGTCAAAGTCTTCTCCCGCGGCGACAGCTTTGCGACCTTTGTAATCGCCAATCATCTCGGCCAGAGCGGGGGTTTCCGGAACCGAGACGCGGTCAGCTTCCTTCATGGGCAGGTACATTCCGACCGTGCGGTTGTTCTGTCGAAGGTATTTCGACGCGACGCTTCGAACCTGTTCGACGTCGACTTTTTCCAGACGGTCTCGATAAAGGAAGTACAGCCGCCAGTCGCCCTGCGCCGCCCATTCGCTGAGTTGAATGGCCAGGCGTCGGGAATCGGCGGTCGCCAGTTCCCACTGCTTGAGCAGTCGCTGTTTCGCTCGGCTGACGTCTTCTTCGCTGATCTCGGACTCGCCAAAGTCTTCCACGACGTCGATCATCGACTCCAGCACGCCGCGTGGTTCGTTGCCTTTGTTGACTTCGGCAATGAGCAGGAAGATGCCTGGATCGTGCAGCGCGAACGCCGCGCCGGACACGCTGGATGCTCGCTTCTTTTCGACCAGTTCCTTGTAAAGACGCCCGGCTGGCTCAGCGGTCAGCATGGACTCCAGCACGTCGATCGCCGGGTATTCCGGATGCGGACCGGCGGGAATGTGATAGACGGCTCCGACGGCGGCGACTTCGCCAACTCGACGCAGCGTCACAAAACGTTCGCCGTCCTGTGCCGGTTCCTGCGTGTAAGTCTTGTCGAGCTTTCGTTCCGGGCGAGGGATCGATCCGAAGTACTTTTCGGTAAGAGTCATCGCCTCTTTGCCGTCGAACTTGCCGGCGATCACCAGCAACGCGTTGTCCGGCTGGTAATAGCGATGGTAGAACTTCCGGAGATTGTCGATGGGTACGCGTTCGATGTCTGCCCGGTTGCCGATCGTCGAGTTTCCATAGTTGTGCCACAGGAACGCCGCAGAAACCATCCGCTTCCAAAGGACGGACGTCGGGCTGTTCTCGCCTCGTTCGAACTCGCTGCGAACAACGGAAAACTCCGTCGCCAGGTCTTCCGCCGCAACGTTGCTGTTGATCATGCGGTCGGCTTCGAGCTTGAGCGCGAATTCGAGATTGTCCTCGTTGCCCGGCAGCGTCTCGTAATAGTTCGTTCGGTCGAGCCAGGTGGTCCCGTTGAAGTCGGCTCCGCGATCTTTAAGCGACTTCGGCACGTCGGGGTGAGTCGGCGTCCCTTTGAAAAGCATGTGTTCCAGCAGGTGAGCCATGCCGGCTTCGCCGTAGCCTTCGTGCCGCGAACCGACAAAATAGGTCACGTTGACGGTGACGGTCGGCTTGGACCCGTCGGGAAACAACAGGACTCGCATGCCGTTGTCGAGTTCAAACTCGGTGATGCCTTCAACCGAGGTCACCAGCCTGGTTTCAGCGCGAACGAGCGTCGCCGAACTGACAACCGAAATTGCGATGAGGCAAGTCATCGTCGCCGCAAGAATCTTCCGTGCAGACATGGTCCGTTCCTTTTCGCTCCGTCAACAAAATCGAACAGAGCGAAAAATAGCGGAGCAGTGGCCTGACATGCCAGCGGTGCGGGAAAACTGCGATGACCATTCCGTTATTGGTCAGTTGCGTGCCTCGCTGGCTCGCCCAACCGATTCCGCAGGGTGCGACTGAGGCTGGCGAAGCTGGTTTACGGCAGGATCACGATCAGGGCGTAGACCCAGCCACCGCTGGCCAGACTGCCGGTCCAGCTGAACTCGGGAACTTCCAGAGCGTACGGCACGCAGTCGCCTGGTCGAGCGTAGCCGAAGTCGTAGACCGTGTGGCAGACGCTGTTGCCTTCGCTCATCATCTGGTACGGCAGCGTCGGGATGGTGGCGTAGAACCGGGCTCCCGACAGGAACGGCTGCAGAATGCCGATGTCGTTGCCGTAGCGTTCAAGCTGAGCATCCTCGAAGTACAGAGGGTTGTACTTGAGCTGCGGAGCTTCCCACGAGTACGACAGCGGAACCCAGTCGCGGCTGTAGCCAACCGTGTGATTGACGACAGGAATCTGACTGAGCTTCTGATAGGCTCGACGTTCCGGCAGCAATCGTCGTTCGCCATCGCTGTCGACCAGCTTCGGAGTGATGTTCAGCGAAGTTCGCCCGATGGCTCGAAAGCCTTGCGGATCGTTGGCGGCCGCTTCATCCCAGACAGCCGTCGCCGAAACGTTGCTGGTCGCGCCAGTCTGATACTCGGCGGGAGCTGGCGGAACAACCTGAGAAAACTTAACCGTGGCCAGCGCCGGATTCTCCAGTGACATCACGCTGTTGTGACCGGTCACGAATTCGATCTCGTCGAGAACTTTTTCCGGCCCTTCCTGAAAGACTTGCAAAGGGATGGTGGTTTCGGCAGCGGCTTCGGCGAAGGCGTGGGACATCTCGACGTCGCCCGCAGCGAGTTCCAGGCGGGCTCGTGTCAGCAGCTTACAAATGTGTTCCGGGGCGATGCTTGTTTCGTCAACGGAAACTGATTTCGCAGGAGATCCTTCTGCGGCGGCAATCGCGATCGGCTCGTTGAGTGTCGGGAGTTCGGCTGGTTGCTCGATCGATGCAGAATCGTTGGCAGCAGATTTCGGGATGTTTGGTTCTGGTCCCGGCAGCGCGACCTCTTCGAATGGGTCAAGGCTTTCCTGGAAGCTGGCTCTTTGCCACTCCAGTTCCGAACCGGCAACAGTTTCATCGAGTGCTTCGGCGACGATAACTCCCTGATTGTCGTCGGGCATCAGTTGGACCATTTGAGGTCCGACTGGTGGGCTGAGCGGTGAGTTCTGATAGATCAGGCTGAGATTATTGGCGATGCGAGCATCGTAAGGAGCCAGCTCGGCTCCCTGACGCGTCAGCTCTTCCGCTTCGATGAATTCACCCTGCAGGTAGAGCGAGTATCCCCAGTCGGCAAGCAGTTCGGCGTTTTCGGGAGCCAGTTCGTAAGCTCGACGGAAGTTACCATTTGCCGTGTCAAATTCTCCGCTTCCGGCCGCGATGATGCCAAGACGGTGGTAGACCAGCGGGTTTGTTGGATTCTCTTTAACGAGCTTCTCGTAAGCCTTCCTTGCGGCTTTCGTCTTTCCTTTTCGCTCGTCCTGCCGAGCGATGCTCAGGCGAGTTTCGTAGTCTTCGATCTGCTTGCTCGGAATAGGCAGGGTACTGGCGATGGAAGACGCTCGCTGAGCAGTCTGATGGCATCCCGAAACAGCGACGGTTCCCAGCAAAGCAAGGGTCAGGGTGGCTGCAGTCGACTTCATAGAAATCACCGTATCCTTGAGAAGCTGGCAATCTGCTCAGCCCGCCAATCGATTGACGAAGCTGTGATGCCTTCTGTCAATCGTGTGCTGAAAGTGGCTATCCCGGTCTGGCGAGATGCCGCTGACGCGTCGCCGCGCGGAAGACTCGCCAGAGAAAGACGGTCTGCCAGGAAGACGACACGTCTGGAGTCTTCGTCACAATCTGACCTCAAAATCGACAGCAAGCCGATTGACCGATTCTGTCGATGCAGATTTCGGGACCGTCACCCCGCGAACAACCGTCAAAACCGGCAAGGTTTACCAGGTGCAGAGATCAGCGACTGGCGGCCAGCCAGCACACCTGGCTACCGGCCAGAGTGGGGGCAGTCAAAGGAGACTAGCCAGCCAGAGTGGCGGCGGCGGTGCGAAGAAGCTGTTGCGTCTCTTCGAAATCGATACAGCCATCAGTGATTGAAACGCCGTATTCGATCTTCGCAGGATCAGCCAGGCTCTGGTTTCCGGCTTTGAGATTACTTTCCAGCATCAGGCCAATGATCGACGTGTTGCCAGCAGCCTTCTGACCGATGACGTCGTTCCAGGCCACGTGCTGCCGTGTGTAATCCTTGTTGGAGTTGG
>JADHNX010000457.1 GCA_016779365.1 Planctomycetaceae bacterium | reverse complement strand
AGTGGAACCGGGCGGGAGCCGATCATGTATTCCTTTTCGTGGTTGATGCCGAGAGCTTCGAGGATCGTGGCAAAGACTTCAGCGGCTCCGACTTCGCCATCGGCCACCTTGTGACCATCTGGATCTGTTTTGCCGTAGAACGAGCCGCCGCGAACTCCGCAACCGGACAGGCTGCAGCTCCACGCGTTGGCGAAATGGTCTCGTCCAAGGCTGGCGTTAATACCCGGCGTGCGACCGAATTCGCCCAGTGTTACGACCAGCGTGTTTTCGAGCAGGCCCCGTTCTTCGAGATCGTCGAGCAGCGTTGCCATGGCGTGGTCGAGGTCCGCACACAGTTCGCGATGTGTCTCAAAATTCTGACCATGACTGTCCCACCAGGCTCGCGCCACTTTTACGAACGGCGTGCCGGCTTCGACGAGTCGACGAGCGATCAGACACTGCTGCGCGAACTGTCGAGGTCCGTATTTCGCACGGACGGATTCCGGTTCCTGCTCGATATCAAACAGTTTTTCACTGGACATCAAACCGTGAACTCGGCTGTAAGCTGTCGTGTGACTGTTGACCTTTTCGCTGAAGCGTGACTGAGTGAACCGCCTGGAAAGCAGATCACGCAGGGCCGCTCGATCTTTGTGGTCGTCGTTTGAAATGGCTTCGAGCCGTCGCATGTTGTCGGGAATCTGCTTGTCCGACAGAAACATCGGAGCGTAACGAGCTCCCAGGAATCCGCTGGTGCCTTTGCGACGGCCTTCGGTCGACGTGTACATCGAGACGTAGTCCGGCACCTGACTGTCAGCTCGTCCGAGTTCTCGCGCGGCGATGGCTCCGATATCCGGGTAAACGAGACCTGGGTCGCTGACCCGCCCAGTTTCCATCAGCGATGCACCGCCGCCGTGGTCGCCGATCTTTGTATTGAGCGAGCGAATGATCGCCGTGTGGTTCATTCGTTGAGCCATCTTCGGCAACAGCTCGCTGATGTGAACGTCGGTCGCGTTTGTCTTGATCTTCGCGTAAGGGCCGCCGGTTGGTCGTCCCGGTTTTGGATCCCACGTTTCGAACTGGCTGGCGCCTCCGGCCAGCCAGAGCAGAATTACGCTCTTCTGCTGCCGTTTGACTTCGCCAGCCAGAAGCGGGTTCTTCAACCCGTCGAGTCGTGTCATGTCGGCGGCGAAGGTTCCGGCTGTTGCAGCGCCGGCTGCTCCGAGAAATCCTCGTCGCGACAAACCATGATCGGACGATCCGCAAAAAATGCTTCCCGGTTTTGCCATGATTAATTCCTGCGGGGTGTCTGAAGGGTGGGCACCGCCCACCGGATATTTATGACCGGATGTACGTGGCTGGTGGGCAGTGCCCACCCTGTTTAGTAGTTAAAGCGAAGTTCCGGGCTGGTCAGAAGAGCCCACACAACCTGCTTCAACGCGGCTGTTTCGTTTTCTTTGCGAGTTTCCAGATAGTCAAGCATCGCTGCCTGTTCGTCTTTTGTTGGCTGTCGCGAGTTCACCGCTTCGAACGCTGCGTTGATCGCGGCGGCCGGATCTTTCAGTTCTTTGATGTAGCCGACGAGTCGGTCGCCAGAGTCTCGCAGCAGGTCGTTGTCGATGCGGTCGTTGTTGCTGAAGAAAAGCGCCTCGTCGACGGCCACCTGAAAGTTCGCGCCGGGAATCTCGAACTGATTGGCCCAGCCGTTGGCTCCGTTTTCCAGGCCGGTCCGTTCCTTCTTCCAGTCTTCGGCGGACCTGGTCAGCCACTGTTCCCAGTGAGGCGGGTTTCTCGTCGCGACAAGTAGCGACATCGCGTACTGCCGAGGCGAAAGCGGTCTCGGAATCGCCACCGCGAAGTAGTGAGCTGACGGCGGCTCGGCAGCGGAATCCCACTCGCTGGATCGAGAGTAAGCCGTGCTGAGCACGATGCCTCGGATCAGCCGCTTGAGATCGTAACCGTGTTCGACGGTGTCTCGCGCGAGCCAGTCGAGCAACTCAGGATGGCTCGGTGAATTTTCCGAGTGCAACTGATCCGGCGGATCGACAATGCCGCGTCCCATCAACCGATGCCAGATCCGGTTGACGATATTCTTCGCCAGAAAGTCGTCGTTGTCCTTGTGAGATGCCGTTTCGACGAGTCGTTGTCGCGGGCGAAACTCGGGGTACGAAACTTCTACCTTGTCGTCCTGCTGCAACTTCTTGACGAGTTCGTCGTACTTTTTGCGTGATTCGTCTGTCAGCTCAGGCGTGGCGTCTTCGACAACGGCCCCGTTCAGGAACATGAACTTCGCCTGCTTCTCGACGCCACCCGTCGTGGTGAACTTGACTTCGCCGTAAAACTTTTCGCCGAGGTCCTGCTTCTTCGTCAGGAAGGTCCGGCTGAAGAACGACTGCATGCCGAAATAATGGTCCTGCTTCCAGTCTTCGACGAGCGGGTGATCGTGGCACTTGGCACAGCTCACGTTGACGCCAAAGAAAAGGATCGCCGTGTCGTTAGTCAGGTCGTCGAGATTGCGGGCGCGATGTTTGACAAACTGCAACGCCGCCTTTTGATATTCGTCGCTTTCGTCGCCCGCCAGCATGTCTCGGAACATCTCGTCCCAGGGACGGTTTTGCTCGGTCGCCCACAGCAGGTACTTGCGAAAGTCGTTGTCGTTACGACGGTCGGGATACTCAAGCAGCAACTGCAGTTCGTTTCGGTGGTGGTCAAAAAAGTCAGGACTGGACAGCAGCCGGTCGACGAGTTCGACTCGCCGGATTGCCGGATCGGCAGCGAGGTACGCGTGTAGTTCGGCGGTCGTCGGGATGCGTCCGGCCAGGTCGAGCGTCAACCGGCGAATGAGAATGTTCGCGTCGAGCTGGCCGGCGGGTTGGACATCGTTCTTCTGAATCAGGTCGTCGACGTAATGGTCGATGACCGATTCGACTGGCTGATCAGCCGGAAGCAGTTCGACCGCGTGGACCAGCGACGTGACACAAAACAAAAGCGTCGTGAATGTGAGGGAGGCTCGGAACATGATGGCAGTCGAACCTGGCAGGAATGAGTCTGGCGTGGTTCTGGCTCGTGATCAGGCGGTCGCTGAGAGAGACAAAACCGGAAGGAATCAACACACCAGGCTATCAGGTTATCGTCGATTCATCAATAACTCGTCATATGACACACTGTGGATGCAGCAATTTGCCGCACGGCAGGCTCGGTCGGACCAAATTCTCTCACGCACAGATGAGTGCAGAGATTGAATTCGGTTCTTACCTTCAGTTCAGACTCGTCAGGTAGAGCCTGACGGAGTCACCCTGCAGAATTAACCACGGAAGAAACGGAAAACACGGAATTCAATGATCTCTTTTCCGTGTGATTCCGTGGTTCAAACCGGATGACATCTCTCGACAGACGAAGCACTACGGCCTGGCTTTGAACAGTTCCGACCTGCGTAGACCCAGACGGTTGAGCCAGTAGACGCCCATCACCCCCAGAGTCGACAGGCCGTATTTGCAGCTTCGACCGAAGTTGATGCTCGACGCTTCGTCGAAGTACCGAACCGGAACAGGGATGTCGCCCATCTTGAATCCGAAGTGGACGGCCTGAGCCAGAAACTGGCTGTCGAACACGAAATCTTCTGAGTTCGATTCGAAAGGGATGGTCTCCAGGACCTCTCGTCTGTAAGCGCGGAATCCGCTGTGGAAGTCGCCAAGATTCTGACCGAGCAACACGTTTTCGATCGTCGTCAGGATCCGATTGGCGATGTACTTGTAGACGGGCATGCCGCCGTCCAGCGTTTCCTTCCTGGTGCGAATCCGGCAGCCCATCACGAAGTCGAGAATGCCCAACTGCATCACC
The DNA here is from genome assembly GCA_016779365.1 of Planctomycetaceae bacterium. GTDB lineage: Bacteria > Planctomycetota > Planctomycetia > Planctomycetales > Planctomycetaceae > JABMPE01. The sequence goes on along the minus strand of JADHNX010000457.1, from coordinate 1,210 downwards.
TTAACGGCGACGTCGATCACTCGGCTGTCGTACTGGTAGTCCGGGTGGATCATCACCACGTAGTCGGCGTCTCGTTCCAGAGCGTGAGCGTAGCACGTCTTCTGATTGCCGCCGTAGCCTCGATTCTTTTCGTGAGCGATCACGGTCAGGCCAAGTTTTCTCGCCAGCTCGACAGTTCCATCGGTGCTGCAATCATCAACAAGAATAATCTCGTCGACCGTGCCGCGAGGAATGTCGGCGATCGTTTTCTCAAGCGTGGCTTCGGCATTGTAAGCCGGCATGACCGCGATGACTCGCGGCTTCTCTTCCGAGTGACCGGGAACGCTGGCGAGCATCGGGTTGATCGACTCCAGAACCCGTCCCACGACACTGGCCGACGCTCCGTCAACGGCAGCTTCGTCGGTCTGTCGTTCCTGCTCGTCCGTCATCCCGCCTGCTCCTGCCATGAAACCATTGCCTCGATCATAACCTGCCATCGTCCGCGCGAAGTGTAACCCGAGACCTGCGGAGCGGCGGAGGTAACTGCTTCCGGTTCGGCAGAGTCTGACACGCGAAAGCGACTTTAGCGTTCAGTCGGGTTGTGACAAAACCACCGATCGAACGTGTCGCTCAGCGTTGACTGTTTGCGGCGAGTCGAATGCTGACTCACATCGCCCTTCCCGCCTGAGGTTCAACAGTGCTGAGCTATGTTTGCAGGGTTGAATCGACAGTGTGCAGAACGTCGACCTTCACAGTTTGTGCCGCGTGCCAGTGCGGAGTTCCTGGCATACGACGATCCGACAAGCCACTGACGAAGCCAGTGGCACACTTTCTCCGGGTACTCTCCGGGTAACATTGACTCTGAAATCACTGAACGAGCCAGGGCAGGACGCGATGTCTGAGCTGCTGAAAACAGATCCCGAATCGACTTCGTGGAACTTCAACGATATTCTCAAGTCGCAGACAACCTGGTTGATCGCGTCTCTGCTCGTGGTGACCGGAGCCGTCTACTGGCCGGTACACAGCTTTGAGTTCGTCAACTGGGACGACCCGTGGTACGTGCTGAAGAACGAGTACATCCGCAGTTGGCACCCGTCGAACCTGTGGGACATCGCCACGCAGGTCATCAACCGCAACTACTCGCCGATGATTATCTTCACGCTTCTGATCGAACACACATTGTTCGGTGTCGAACCGGCGGGCTACCACGTCGTCAACGTGCTGCTTCACA
>JADHNX010000456.1 GCA_016779365.1 Planctomycetaceae bacterium | reverse complement strand
ACGAATCAAGCACCTGGCATTCGTACTGATCGATCAGGTACATCCCGCTGTTTCCTCGCCCCTGCCCTCGCGACTTCGGCATGTACGGCGTGCGGAATTCCAGGTGCAGCGTGAAGTTTTCGAACTTCTCCTTCGTGCGAGCTTCAACGCCGAGGTACTTGTGCTTGCCTTCTTCGACGAGCTTTCCACTTTCCCAGGCATCGAGATTTGAACCATCAAACAGGACGATAGCCTCTCGTGGTGGCTTTGCGCCGAGTGTTGGAGATTTGCGTTCGACTTTTTTCGCTGACACCGTGTCGGTTCCAAAGCCGCCAGAAACGACGCCGTCTTTGATTTCTGTGGACCAGTTTAACAAGTTGGCACCGCCCAGTTTTGTGACTCCATCAACGGTTTCACCCGTCAGCTTTGCAGGCGTTTCTTTGTTCCAGCCAGCTCCCGGCAAGCCACCCATCAGGACAACGCCGTCGAACTTCCCGTCGCCCAGCGCGATCACTTGCAGGCCGAATTTCATATCGCCAATCGTGCCTTCGTACTCGCCCTGCACGACGAAGTCTGGTCCCGCTTTTGCCGGATCGGTGAAAGCCTCGCCGCCGGCGCCGAAGGCGAACGTTGCCGACAACGCGATCGCCGCGAAAAGTGCACTGGTCATTTTCATTGGTCGCTTCTCCATGCTTTTCTGAGTGTTGATCAGAGTTGAATTGAGTTCGGTATTCGTGACCGATTGGATTTCTCGCCGGACATTTCAGAGACTTACCGACTCCGCCACAACCGAGCGGCCTTCTGCCGTTTGTCCTGAGTAGCCATCTCGCTCCGTCGAGATGAGCAGACGTCGTCTGAAAACAATGAATTGTCGAGAAACTTTCGAGGCGGAATGATCCAGACTCCGCAACTTGAATCTGAGATCCGCTCATCTCGACGGAGCGAGATAGCAACTTTGTCCAGGCAGCATCGTCACTCACCAGCTTCGCTTCATATTTTGAGCAAGCTTCAGGAAACTCATCATGGCCAAACAGATTCGAGTCTCGAGGTTTTCAGTCGACGTCACCATTCCGCTTGGGCATCGGTGCATGGGGCTGCTGCCGACGAAGTCGAAAGAGATCGTTGACCCGTTGCAGACTCACGGCATCGTTCTGCTGAGCGACGACGATCCGGTCGTGATTGTCGCGGTCGACTGGTGCGAGATCCGAAACGAATCTTACGAACGCTGGCGGGAAGTTATCGCAAAGGCCGTCGGCACTGAGCCGGTGCGAGTTCTGCTCAGCAGCCTGCACCAGCATGACGCTCCGGTGGTTGACGGAGGGGCCGAGAATCTGTTGAACCGTGCGGGCCTGACCGGAGAGCTTTTCGACTTTGCCTTCCATGAAGACTGCGTTCAACGAGTCGCCGCTGCCGCGAAAGAGTCACTCGAAGACGCAGCACCGGTCACCCATCTGGGCCTCGGGAAGGCCAAAGTCGAGAAGGTTGCGTCGAACCGCCGCGTTGTGCATCCCGACGGCCGAGTCTCGTTTGGTCGAGGCAGCAGTTCCGGCGGCAACGCGTTCATGGCGGAAGCGCCGGACGGATTGATCGACCCGTGGTTGCGGACGATCAGCTTCTGGAATGGCGACAAGCCTCTGGTCGCGCTGCACAGTTACGCGACTCACCCGATGAGTTATTACGGTCGAGGCGGCGTCACTTATGACTTTGTCGGGATGGCTCGCGAACGCCGACGACGTGACGATCAGAAGGTCCATCAGATCTACCTGTCCGGCTGCAGCGGAGACGTCACCGCCGGCCGTTACAACGATGGTTCGCCGGCCAGTCGCGAACTGCTCGCACATCGAATTTACGAAGGCATGACCGCTGCCTGGGACGCGACTGAGAAAACATCGATCAGCGAAGTCCGCTTTCGGTCGACGCCGCTCGAACTTCCTTTCCGAACTGAAGAACGATTCACTGCGGCTTACCTGTTGAACCGAATCGAGGACGACTCGGTCGAGATCCGGCAACGAATTCACGCCGCCATGACGCTGAGCAGTCGACAGCGAGTTGTCAGCGGCAAGCCGATAGACTTACCGGTCGTCGACCTGGGACCAGCTCGGATTGTTCTGTTTCCGGGTGAAGCATTTGTCGGTTACCAGTTGCTGGCTCAGGAAATGAAGCAGGACGTCTTCGTTCAGTCGATCGGTTACGGAGAATGCTGGCCCGGTTACGTCCCGACGGATTCGTGTTTTAACGACAAGTTTGAAGATACGTGGTTGTGGGTTGGGCCGGGCTGCGAAACGAGAATCCGCGAAGCGCTGGCGAAAGTTCTGTAAGCTCTCGCCAGCCTGAATCAGAGACTGTTCGAGCGGCATAATTCAGTCGGAATCAGTGTCTATCAGCGATTATCCGTGTTCCTTCTTCAGAGCAAATTGTGCCTTCAACAGTTCGTTGAGTTGCCGAACGCTTAAGGGATTTTATTCCGATGTTTGATCTGATTGTGCTGGGGCCTGATCGTCGGCAGCGGATTCGATTGCCGCTGGTGGGCGAGAAGACTTTCACGGTCGGTCGATCAAGCGACATGGACGTGCCTGTCGCGTGGGAATCGCTGATGTCTCGTCGGCATCTCGAACTCACGATTTCGGGTGAGCAGGTGATTGGCAGAAAGCTGGCCGAAGCGGCGAATCCTGTTTTCGTATCGGGGGTCGCTTTGCAGGATTTTACACTGCGAGATGGCGAGTCTTTTGTGGTAGGAACGACTGAGTTTCGGCTGGCCGCGTCAAAGGCTGATGATTCAAGCCAGCTCGATCGTCTGCTGGAAGAAATTCGGTTCGACGCCGGGCAGCTACGACAGATTCCGTTCAGCGATGCCGACAAGCGAATCGAAGTGCTGACTCACCTTCCCAGCGTGATCTGGGGAACCCGTACGGATGAAGATTTTTTTCTGCGAGTCGCTCAGCTTCTGCTCGCGGGAATTCCTCGCGCCGAGGCCGTCGCCATTGTCGAACCTGTGGGTGACAAAGTTGAGATTCTGCACTGGGACCGTCGCAACGAAACCGAAGGCGGCGTACATCCCAGTGGTCGGCTTGTGCGGGAAGCCATCGTTTCGAGCAACCGCAGTATTCTTCATGTCTGGGAACCGGAGCTGGACAACCACGATCCGCAGTACACGGCGACGGGGGGATTCAATTGGGCGTTCTGCACACCGGTGCTGGTGACAGGCCAGCCTCGCCGAGGTCTGTACGTGGCCGGGCAACTGGACGCCGCGTCGTTCGCATCGGGAGTGGACGAGCACACGGCGTTGCTGAGCGCCGACGTTCGATTCACCGAACTGGTTTCCGAAATCGTCGCGTCGTTGAGAAGGCTCAGCCGGCTGGAACGACACCAGGCGGGGTTGCGGCAATTCTTCGCTCCGCCAATTCTGAAAGCGCTTGGTCAGGATCTTGACACGGACATTCTGGAGCCTCGCGAGTGCGACGTGACCGTCCTCTTCTGCGACCTGCGAGGGTTCAGTCAGCGAGCCGAGAACGCGGCTCACGACCTGACCGGTCTGCTGAGTCGAGTCAGCGAGGCGCTCGGCGTCATGACCGAGCAGATCCTGCACTTCGGCGGCGTCACCGGAGACTTTCAGGGGGACGCGGCTCTGGGTTTCTGGGGCTGGCCGTTTGCGTCGGAGTCTGCTCCGTTAAACGCGTGCCGCGCGGCACTGGCAATCCGCAAAGCGTTTGAGACCGCATCGGCCACGCCAGGACACACGCTGGCTGATTTCGAAATGGGCATCGGCATCGCACACGGGCGAGCGGTCGCCGGGAAAATCGGCACGTCGGAACAGGTCAAAGTAACCGTCTTCGGGCCGGTCGTGAATCTGGCCAGCCGGCTGGAAACAATGACGACACAACTGCGAGTGCCCATCGTGCTGGACGAAGCGACCGCAGATCTCGTGCGTGAAAAAATGGATCACCTGGAAGGTCGAACGCGGCGTCTCGGGAAGGTCATTCCTGTCGGCATGGAGACTCCAGTTTTCGTCAGCGAACTGCTGCCGCCCGAGCATGAGTACCCGCTGCTCAAAGACGAACACATCGCTCAGTACGAAGACGGAGTGAACTGTTTCATCAACGGCGACTGGGAAGGTGCCTGGCAATCACTTCACAACATGCCAGCCGGAGACCGCGCTCAGGACTTTCTCGCCATGCCGATCGTCCAGCACAACCGCCGAGCCCCTGCCGACTGGGACGGCATCATCCGCCTGACAAGCAAATAGCTACCAGAGTTTCCAGCGGCTCTTCTTTGACCGGGATTCTCCGACGACTTCAACGGCGGGATTTCCGCTGGAGCTGATGACTTCGCGTTCGGGCAGCAACACGCAGCTCAGGTCGCCACCTTCGCCGCCAGTTGTGTCGATGAGAATTTTCTTTTGTTCCAATCGGACAGCCGGAACCTGAACATGACCGCTGACGACAGTCACCGGGCAATCCTGTGGCACTGGCGAGTCGACGTACGATTTCGAACACAGCCATTGTGGCCGATTCAGCGAGTAATCCCGCTGACGCAGAATTCGAATCTGCATGTCAAACGGCGTGTTCGGATCCAGGCCCGCGTGGACAAAGTAAAACTCAGGATGCTCGATGCCCCAGGGGAGATCAGTCAGCAGGTCAACATGCCGCTCCGGAAGCGCTGTCCGCAACCCGGCAAGATCGCCATGCTCGATACCGTACGATTCGAACGTTGATTCCGACAGGTAATCGTTGACCCACCTCGGCCCCCATTCAGCGTAGTCCGGCGTCGGGATCAGGTTCAAAGCACCGGCCATCGCCAGTTCGTGATTCCCGCTGATCATCGTGGTCCGAGGATGCTCAACCAGCAGATCGCAGACGATGTCCATCGCCCCTTTTGTGTCCGGTCCGCGGTCGACAAGGTCGCCGATAAAAACGATACAACGTTCGTCGTAGTCCGAACGGGACCGCAACTGATCAAGCACTGAAACAAGCTGATCGACCTGTCCGTGAACATCGCCGATCACAGCAACAGGGCCCCGAATGCGTGTCGCAAGCTGAGCCATGACGAACCTCCT
>JADHNX010000455.1 GCA_016779365.1 Planctomycetaceae bacterium | reverse complement strand
GTTGCATTGAGTTCTGTGAGCGATGCCGCTGCCGCGTGAATCTGAGGTTCGAGATGCCGGTTCTGGACAGAGCTGTCGACATGACGATTGGCGACTTCGTGTCGTGAACTGACTTCGCTCAGTTCGCTGGTTTCGAGATGTCGCTTTCTGACCGATTCTCGTTTTCGGTCCGCCTTTGCCTGTCGCTTTTCGTGCTCCCGTCGCGCCCGGACCTGCCGTCTGCGTTCGGCATCTTCATCAGAGTTTTTCCTGCGTCGCCGACGTTGCTGCTCGGCGTTGCGTTGCCGAACCGGCGCCACTTCTTCGAAATCGTTCGGCGAAACTTCCTGGAGAAACGCGTCAATTTCTGATTGCAGCTCCGGGTTGACTTTGCCTTTGGCCGCTAAATTAGGCGAGTCAAAATTTGCCTTGTTGGCAGCTGCCCTCCGTTCTTTGACGAAGTTGATGATCCCGCTGGCGATCGCGATCAGAACGAAAAGTATCGGCAGAAAATCGCCTGGAGCAGCCAGAATCGAAGTTGTTGCCATCGCTCGTTTACCTCTCTGCCAGGAACTCAAACCGGGCTGCCCGACTTACAGCAGCGGCACCGAAAACGCGAAGCGTTGCGAGCCGGCCTAACCGCCTGGAGCAACGACTGACCGCGAAGATTCGGCTCTGTCTGTGACCGAGATCGACTCACGCATCTTCGTGTCAGCCTGGACATTCTTGAGATCGTAGTAGTCGAGAATCCCCAGACGACCACTGCGAAACGCTTCGGCTGTCGCCTTCGGAACTTCGGCTTCGGCGAGCACGACCTTCGCGCGAGATTCCTGAACGCGGGCGATCATCTCCTGCTCGCGAGCTGTCGAAACGGCCCGCAGTTCTTCAGCTTTCGCCCGAGCGACTCGCATGTCTGCTTCGGCCTGATCAGCCTGCAAACGAGCCCCGATGTTTTCCCCGACATCGATGTCGGCGATGTCGATCGAAACGATCTCGAAGGCAGTATTCGCTTCCAGACCTTGCGACAGAACGAGTTTTGAAATGGCGTCCGGGTTCTCAAGAACCGATGCATAGTTCGGGTTCGAGCCGATCGCCTGAACAATCCCCTGTCCGACGCGAGCAATCACCGTTTCTTCCGTCGCACCGCCGATCAACTGCTTCAGGTTGGTTCGGACGGTGACACGAGCGCGGGCTCGCAATTGAATTCCGTCGCCAGCGACCGCGTCGAGCGTTCCGGCATTCTTGTTCGGATCCGGGCAGTCGATCACTTTGGGATGAACGCTGGTTTTGACGGCATCCAGAATGTCTCGCCCTGCCAGGTCGATCGCCTGAGCCGTTTGCCAGTCAATATCCAGCCGTGCCCGATGGGCAGCAATCAACGCGCGAATAACGTTCGGAACGTTTCCACCAGCCAGGTAGTGCGCTTCCAGCTGGCGAGTGCTGATTGGATAGTCCTTAAGCAGTCCGGCCTGAACGGCCATGATCTTGCTGCGGACGATGATCGTGGGATTGACCTTCCGCAGCGACATCATGACCAGATTCGGGAACGAGATGTTGGCCCGAGTCATCGTGCACTGAATCCACAGCCCGATATACCGGAAGAAGACGACGACAAAAATCAGCATCAGAACCATCACGAAGATGGAGATGCCGATCATGAAATTGCGACCGGTGTTGTCGCCAGGGGCGGCCAGCAGGTTCGTGACTGCCAGAAGCAAAGTCGGGGCAAACATGAGGTGTCCTTTTTTCCGGTTCCAGGTTCCGTCGTCTGGATGTCACAATTCGGTCGACCTTAACAGCCTGCTGCACTGAAGTATCTCAACAGGCTGTTAAACGTTCTCGGGAATGTCGAAATCAATCGGGTCATCATTTGCTGCGTCAGTTGCCGATGCTTCGGCGACAAAATCGTGATTTGACTCTTCGTTCAGTGCCGCAGTCTTAGGGCTCACCGCTGCCGGTGCAATGCTGGCGTGAAGTTCGGCGGACATGACGACGAGTCGGTTGCCCTTTACGCCGACGACCACAACATCCTCATCGGCTTGAATGAGGGCTCCGTCACTTTCGGCGTGAAACTTTTCGAGACCGACCTGCACCATACCGCCTGGCGAAAACATCATCGTCGTTTTACCGCGAGAGCCGATCAAACCGTTGAGCCGGGCCTCTTCTTCCTGAAACGGAGTCACTTCTTCCAGTGACTGCGGAACGGCCAGCACGGATTTGCCGTACGAAGTTCTGGGAAAAATGTAGACCGTCCCCGAAATTGTGGTCGGCAGAAGAATCAGCATTCCGAACACGTAACCCCACCACCAGACGGTCTCGCCCGCCTGGTACCAGCCTTTCCAGGCACAGAACGTGGCGACAAGGTAACAGATGATCGACGCAGCAGTGAGAATTCCGGCGGACGGGATAAAGACTTCACAAATGAGGAACCCGGTCCCCAGTGCCACCATCATAAAGACGATCAGCCCGTAGCTTTCCATCGCGTGCGCCTCGTACGATCTACTGGACCGGCTGTTGATTCCTGAAGTAACTGCCCGCTCGATGCGTCACCAGAAAGCGTTCCACTTTCTGTGTTGCGGAGTGTATCCGAACGGTGCTTTCCAGCAACGGCTCACAGACGCGTATGCCGGTTCGCGACCGACAAGTACGAACTAGATTCCGACAGGATCAAGCGAGGCCGGGACGGTTCCAGACTGGCAGTGACACGATTGCTGATTAGACTCGCTGATCAACGTCGCAAGTCATGGTCCACCACGGTGCGGCTGCCCTTTTCGGTAACCCGGTCTCAGCAAATGGAAAATCGATGTCCCGGCCCACACTCCTGATGCTCGTTTTGTCATTACTCGCTGGTTCTTCGAACCGCTGCTCGGCGCAGCACGATCCGCAACGTGATGCGACGCGTTTCGTTGCCGCTGGCCAGTTCGACAAAGTCGACAAGGAACTCGCGCCGGCCGATGCGGAAGAGCCGGAAACTCATTTCGTTCGGATGATGAGTTCCCTTCGTCAGGGAAACGTCGACGACGCCGTCGGTCATGCGAAGTCGGCTCTCGACAAAGGGCTTCAGTTTGATCGTCTGATCGCCGGACCGCGCGAAGTGCTCGCCCCTTTGTACGGGACGGAAGACTTCACGAGCTGGCAGGAAAAGTACAAACCGGGAGCGTTGATTCACGGCCCGATGGTTGGATCGGTGACCGATTCTCAGGCGTCGTTCTGGATCCGCACGGCAAAGGAATCGACATTCGCGGTTCGCGTTTACCCGCTTGATGGAGACTTTCCGGTTTCGATTTCTTCCCCAGCAACCACCAAAGCGGAAAACGATTTCACGGGCGTCGGAATCGCGAAGGATCTTGAACCGGGAACCCGCTACCGATACGCCATCGAAATCGATGGTAAGCTCTACAAAATGAATGAGCCAACATTCCGGACGTCTCCAAAGCAGCACACGGCGGCGGAGTTCAGTGTTGGATTTGGCGGTGGAGCGGGCTACGTCCCCGAGTGGGAGTACATGTGGGACACAATCGGAAAGACCGACCCACACGCGTTCTTAATGCTCGGAGACAACGTCTACATCGACGATCCCGAGCACGACCTCACGATGAAATACTGCTACTACCGTCGCCAGTCGCGACCAGAATGGCGACGCTTCATTTCGTCGAGAAGTATCTACTCGATTTATGATGACCACGACTTTGCAACCAACGATTGCGTACCTGGCCCGGAAATCGACACCCCGGCCTGGAAGCGTCCAGTCTGGAATGTCTTCCGTCAGAACTGGGTGAACCCGGCCTACGGCGGCGGAGAAGAACAACCCGGCTGCTGGTACGACTTCTACATCGGCGACGTCCACTTCATCATGCTCGACGGACGCTTCTACCGAACCCGCAACCCCGACCCCAGCATGCTCGGCCCCGTGCAAAAACAGTGGCTGAAGGAAACGCTGAAGAACTCACGCGGCACGTTCAAAGTGCTGGCATCGCCCGTTCCGTTTACCGAGAACATCAAACCGGGCAGCAAAGATCCGTGGGACGGTTTTGCGAAAGAACGCGAGGAAATCTTCTCGTACATCGAGACTCAGAAAATCAACGGAGTCTTCCTTGTCGCTGCCGACCGGCACCGTACCGACCTCCGTATCACAAGCCGAAAGAACGGCTACGACCTCTACGAGTTTGAAAGTTCCAAGCTCACCAACCGACACACGCATCCGGTCGTCAAAACTCCGGGACTCGTCTGGGGCCACAGCAAAGCCTGCTCGTACGCCCTCATGAAATTCAACACGCAAGCCGCCGACCCGACCGTCCGCTTCGAAGCGATCAACATCGACGGCGAAGTCCTGCACACTCACAACCTGAAACTCAGCACACTCACCCGCAGCGAGTGAACTGCGGCCAGGGATAATTCCGACTCACGGGAAAGCAATCAGAGCCTCGATGTCACTTCGAATGGCAAGCTGGCAGTGCCAGCGGCATCGTTTGGGCAAACGCGGTCAGCGGCAATTGCCCGAGTGTTCATCCACGTCGCTATCAGAAGGGGTGTTTCCGTTTCAGCAGTCGGTTGAGAGTGATTTGCGGAGTCGTTTATAGTCGGACGTATTCGCTGGCACTGATTCGTTAGCGAGCCCGCCTGTTGACAGATGGAAACTCGAAGAGTGCCCATCCCTGGCTGCCTGCGGCTTCTGACCGCTCATCACTATTTCCCGCAAGGAAACGACCATGCCGAAACCTTTGAACTTCACGCGGCGAGATTTTCTGACAACGACCACTGCCGGCGCAGCCGTTATTTCGTCTGGAGTCTGGACCGGCGCCGCGCTGGCCGAATCTAGATCAGCCAACGAGAAGCTGGTGATTGCCTGCATCGGGACCGCCAACCGAGCACTTGCGGATATCGATGGAGTTGCGGGAGAAAATATCGTCGCACTATGTGATGTCGACTCGAACTATCTGGATCGTTCAAAAGCAAGATTCAAGGATGCTCGAACTTACGCCGACTATCGCGAGATGATCGAAGCCGAAGCCGACAGAATCGACGCTGTCGTCGTGGCAACCGCTGACCACAGCCA
>JADHNX010000454.1 GCA_016779365.1 Planctomycetaceae bacterium | reverse complement strand
AGTTCAACTCCCAATTCATATTCAACGAGTGCGTCAGAAATGTCCTGCTTCACTCGCTGTTCGATCGACGGTCGCGACTCCGTCATCACCGTATCAAGCGAAACCGTTGCGATCGTTTTACGAATCGAACTCTCAGCAACTGACCGAACCAACGCCTCTGTGTCGCCACACGAGAACACAAACTTTTGCAGGTCATTGATCCTGTAAGAAATCTCTGCGGTCAATTCGACGGGCACTTCATCACCAGTCAACGTCATCGATTCAGCCGCAAAGCCTCCGTGCTCCTGGTCGTCGTGACTGCTGGTCCATTCGATCGGCGCCGTGCCTGTCACTTGCCCATCTGGACTTGCAGACTCTGCCGACCGAAAACCGATCTGCACAACGCGCAAATTTCCAACTCGCTCCTTGCAAACTTTCTCAAGCGGTGCCGGCCAGCGCCAATGCAAGCCGGACTCCAATGTCGTCTCAAATTTGCCGAATCGAGTCACAACGGCCTGCTGATCTTCCTCGACCAGACACAGTCCCGACATGAACCACGCCAGCGTCAGCACGGCACCACCCAGCCGAGCAATCACCCGAGTGTTCTCGACCAGTCGAAACACAATTCTGCTCGGCGAAAGAATTTCAACCAGCCACTCGACCGTTCGCTCCAGCGAGTTCGTCAACTGCCCCAGACGAGTCTGCTCCCACCTTTCGAACCACAGCAAACGCAAAGCGTTAATCATCACCGCCAGAGAGGCGACCTCGTGAAAGATGGCGGCAGCTCCCGGCGACAGAATTCCGGTTGCGCCCAGAACCATTCCAACTCCGTTCATCCCGAACGCAAACAGGTAGATACTTTGCCGAATTGTGAGTACCAGTTGCCGGGACAGTCGCAGCAGACCGGGCAACGGTTTCAACGGATCGCCCATCAGAATCAGATCACCAGCGTCCGCCGCGATTTCGCTTCCGACTCCGCCGAGTGCAATGCCAACCGTCGCGGTCGCCAGAGCCGGCGCGTCGTTAACGCCGTCGCCAATCATCGCAACGTTTCGACCGGCCGCTTCAGCGTTCTCGATCCATGCCGCTTTATCAGCCGGCAACAAAGAAGCTTCAACAGCGTCGAATCCGGGAAGCGATTTCTGCAACTCCTGCGCGGCAGCTTCTCGATCGCCCGTCAGCATGGCAAACGACGTGATGCCCGCCGAGCGAAGCTGCATGATGACATCGCAAGCTGAGTCTCGAACGGTATCTCGAACTCCCACAACTCCGATCACTCGCCCACCGACTGCCACAATGAGCGACGATTCGCCCTGAGCGTCGAGATCGGTCAACACCTCGGACACGTCATCCGACAATTCAATGCCTGAGCGATCGAGCAGCCGCCGATTCCCAACAACGAGCGGCAGCCGACCGTCTGAATCCGAAGTAAATCCCGATGCCCATTCACCAAGGTCTGCCAGTTTTGCGCGAGCAGTGACTCCGGAACCGGGATGCGTTTCAAAATCGTACACACCCGGCACGACGCATTCCCGAGCAGCCGCTTCGCGACAAATCAGCCGCGCGATCGGATGCTCACTGCGACGTTCGGCGATCGCCGCCGTGCGAAGTAATTCCGTCTCGTCGACATCGGCCATGAATGAAACGACCGTGCCGGTTTCCAATTCGCCCTTTGTCAATGTGCCGGTTTTGTCGAACGCGATCGTGTCAACTGCGGCCAGCCGTTCGAGCGCGATTGAACCTTTCACCACGACGCCTGATCGAGCGAGCCAGGCCATTGCCGCCATCACCGCGCTCGGAGTTGCCAGAATCAACGGACAAGGACACGCGACAACCAGCACGCTGAGCGCTGGCAGAAAACCCGGACGCCACTCACCGGTGCTGATCCGCCAGCCAATCAACGTCAGAACGGCAACACCCAGCACGACCGGCAGAAACATCCGAGCGTAGCGGTCCGCCGTTCGTTCGAGCGGTGCTTTGCGTTCGGTGGCTTCGGCCACAAGTTGCACGACCTTTGCAAGCGTCGATTCTGTTGAAACTCGCGACGCCTCAACTTCCAACGCCCCAAACTGATTCAACGTTCCCGCAAACACAGTGTCGCCTGCGGTCTTCTCAAGCGGCAGGCTCTCGCCGGTCAACGCGCTTTGATCAACCGCCGACGCCCCGGACCGGACAACTCCGTCGACAGGTATTCGTTCTCCGGGTCGTACGACCACAACCTGACCGACGCACACATCAACGACGGCGACTTCTGTTTCGCGTCCGTCTTCAACCAGGTGAGCGGTCGGCGGACAAAGATTGAAGACCGCGCGAATCGCCCGTTGAGCACGATCGACGGTGAACCCTTCGATGCTCTCGCCGCACAACGCGATGAACACGACCAGGGCCGCCGTTGAATGTTCGCCCAGGACGATCGCCGCCAGACAGGCAATCGTCAGCGCCAGATCTGCTCCGACTTTTCCGTCGAACAGATTTTCGAGCGTCTGATAAAGAATTCTTGCCCCGCCCAGCACAGCGGCCAGCAATGCCAGTCGAAAGCCGCCGAGCGTTTGATACTCGGACCACGACGACACGCCAGTCTCTTCGAGAAAGCTGATCACCAGATCGGCTGCAAACAGAACGCCAACGATCAGCGTCAGGAGATAGATCGGCGCAGAACGGTAGTGAAAACTGCGTCCGGCATCGGTCGCAGAGCCACCCATGGGAGTCTCATCAAGAAACTCGCGGCAGGATTCAGGACAGTAATGCATAGAAGTCCAACGTCAGGAAATGCAGATTTCGATGCTACAGAAGCACGAATCCGGTTTCCACGAGCACGCTGACACACTGGGCACGTTGTCCGCGCGGCGAGTGCAGAGATGACAGTTTGACAGGTCACGACTCGTCACGACGATCTGCAAGGGGCACCAGCCACGATCAACTGACAGAAGCTATCAACCGACAGTAGCTACTCCGTCGCCCCGGCGACTACCGGCTGCGGTCCCGATCCAGCCGACGAAGCTCCAGCTGATTCTGCCCCGGCCACGTCTTCTTCGACAGGCTTTGCAGTCGCAACGGACTTTGCGCCGGGATACTTGAAGGTGGGCAATGACGGCCTTGGCTTCGGTTCGGACTCAACGCGACATTCAGGGAGGGCTTCTTTCAGCTTTTTCAAACCCGCATCCGTCATGTCAGTATCGCTGACGTTGAGATACGCGAGAGACTTGAACCCGGCGATCACGGAAATGGAATTGTCAGTGACCACCGTCCCGTCGAGCCCGAGGTGTGTCAGGTCGGCAAACCCTTCCAACTTTGCGAGCCCCTCATCGGTAATACCGGTATGCGAAAGCTGCAGCGCCTTCAAACTTTTCAGTGGCCTGATGTGAGACACGACTTTGTCCGTCACCGCCGTTCCGCTGAGGTAAAGCATTGCCAGTTCAGGCAAACGCTCAATGTGCGTCAGGCCGTCGTCCGTGACCAGCGACCAGTTCAATCGGAGCAGCTTCAGACTCACGATCCCTTCGATACTGGCCAGCCCTTTGTTACTGGTCGATGTCCACTGAGCACTGACCAGCAGCAAGTTGTTCAAGGTTCTTAATTGAGCCAACCCGTCGGTCGAAATCCTCGTTGCATCAGCCACAAGAAAGAGATTCCGAAGGTAGCGAAACTGCGACATCACATCGGTGCGAATTATCCCCGTCGTCGTCAGGTGCTCATTGAAGATCGTCACCAGAATCCCTGGCGTTCCGATCAGAGGATCATCCACTTCTGCAACCTTGCACCCCAGTTCCTTGAGCTGCTCAATCGCTTCCCGCTCTTTGAGTTCGATCTGGTCGGCGGTCAGTTCAAGTGGCCCGTTTGCGTCTTTGCCACACCCAGTCAAACAGCATAACCCAGGTACGAGAACCAGCATCAGGACAGTCCACGCGACATTTTTGCTCGAAGTCCAACGATGCATTCTTCGCAGCCTCCGATCTATTCAGCGATTTCAAAATCGATGACGTGGCTTCCAGGTTCAATGGTTACTTCGCGTTTGATCCGATCGGTTCCGACCATGATCTCTACTTCGTGTTTACCGATTACGAGCCCGGCAACATCGTCGTTGTAGAAGACTTCGTAGGTTCCGTCGGCCTCTGCGAATGCGAACGAGGAACTGCCTGAAAAGCCGGAGCCAGCATTGTTGCTCGCTGCCGGAAAGAAACGTAGAGCCCCGGCAACGCCTTCGCCGTTTCGCGTAACACGCCCGGTCAACTCGGCCAGTTCCGGCAGTTCTGTGCCGCCCATCATGCCGGAAAACATCCAGTAGGCCAGAAAAAAAATAACCGTTGCAGCGGCAACAGCAGGCAGGACACGTTGCAGAAGCAGGTAGTTAATCTCGGAAAAATCGTAGCTTACTTTGTCTGCGTCCGCTGGATCCTGAAAGTCTTCCGGACGGTTTCGTTTGCCGGTTTTCGACAAGAGACTGCTCGCAATCGACGCAGCATTCGCTCCAGATCCGGACTCGCTTGTCGCTACAGCTTCGGTCTGACTCGACTTCGGCTTGCTCTTTTTTCGAGGCTCCGGCTCATCGTCGTCTTCGTCGTCAGTGATCACCGGTGGGATGTAGCGAGGACGAGGCTCCGGCTCCTTGAGGCTGAAAAAGTCATCACCAAAGATGGCGTCTTCTTCTTCCTGCTCGGCACTCTTCTTCGGAGCGAGCGGCTTTGATGCTGATTCGCCGTCGCCTAGCAGCATGTCGTCAGAGTTGTCGGAGTTCGCATCCGGAATCTGGATCTTCTCTTTGCACTTTGGACACTTGCCCTCTGTACCGGCCAGCTTGTCCTTAACTTTCAGAGACGCGCCGCAGTTAGCACATTCGCAACGAATCGTCATGCCGACCCTCAACTATCCACTGCGACCGGGACACTCATTCAAAAAAACCTGGCAGCTCGGCGAAACCGGCTGCCAGGAACTTTGCGAATACGAAACTCAAGCATTCAAGACTGGTTTTAGTTCGCGCCGAAACTTCCAACGGGAATTCCTGAAGCGATATTCCCAAGGTTTGCGAACACCTGATCATTGATATTTTCGCTCAACCCCTTGACCGAACCATCAGC
>JADHNX010000453.1 GCA_016779365.1 Planctomycetaceae bacterium | reverse complement strand
CTTCGGGCAGGAATACGTCGCCCGGTTTCAAACGACCGGCACGTTGCAGTTCCCAGTGCAGGCTATGGTCGAAGGTCAGTTGCTCGATCCGGTCGTCGCGAATCCGATAAATGCGACTGTCGCCAACGTGTCCCGTGATGGCTCCATGCGGCGACAAAACCAGAGCCACACACGTTGTGCCCATTCGTTTGAATTCTTCGTTCTGCGTGCCGCGCTCGTTAATCGTCGCGTTGGCATTTTCGATCGCTTCGAGCAGTGCCTTCTGGGTGTCGTCCGCTCGGCTTTTGAAGAATGTCAGAGGAATCGTGTCGACGGCGATCTTGCTGGCGAGTTCTCCCACCGCGTGGCCGCCCATTCCGTCAGCGACAATGAAGAGGTGTCCGTACTGACTCCAGACTTCGTGGTCTCCGCAGAGTTGAACAGCGGCCGAATCCTGGTTGTTTTTTCGGCGCATGCCGATATCGCTGATTGTTGCGTACTGGACTTTCTGTTCCCAGCGCATCAGGTTTTCCCGTCGAAGCTCGCAGTAATTCGCGCTGCTGCGAGACATCGTTCAATAAAAAAGGTCTGGCCCGGTTGTCCGTCGATCCTGAACAGTTTGGAGTTTGCCCGGAGAGTGAGTTTTGCGGACGCAACCTGTATCCCGCAAGTCCGTGCCAATTTGAATGCAGTACAGAATCTGCAGCCGGCGACTTCTGCCTCGTCATGACGTGACACTCGTGCCAGGTAAACGAAAGAAATGCGACTGAATCAACTTCCCGAATTCGATGTTGACGATTTTTGTCATTCCCACCTGCGCCGGAATGACGTTTTAGCGATTCAGAAAGTTGATCAGAACAGGTTCCCGGAGTTTCCTCCGTCGACGAATTCCTTCACGTATCAAAGTGCCGACTGAGCAGTCGGATTCGATTGACCTGGTGTGAGATAACAACGCCAATGACGACCAGAATCGCCGCAAAAATCATGGGATAATGCCAAGGAGTCGCTTCGATCGGCCGCATGTAAAGAAAAAGTGCGTACGACATCAACGAAACACTGGTCATAAAGAAGACCAGCGATTCCTGAATAAACAGTCCGGACGCGGCGATTAACAGCGGATAAACGACCAGCAACGGCCCGGCTGGCGAAGCAGACAGCACCAGCATCTTCGTCAGGAAAACAGCGTCCGAAGCCAGCCAGATGAATCGCGATGTGGTTGCCAGTTGATTGCTGCGTTGAAGTTTCTGAAACATGAACGCCGTCACCGCCCAGAAAGCCAGCAGTTCGAAGAACATGTCGCGAACTCCGTACGCGACCTCACCGACCAGGTACGACACTTCCAGAATCGCGGCACCACAGACGATCGCTGACCAGCGGGATGCGAGTGCCGGTTCGCGGCGCATCCAGCGACGAAGTCGGTGATAGATTCCTCGCGGCCCGGCGGCTACCGGGTCGCCCTTTAAGAATCGATCCAGGTCGTCGGCCAGTGCGCCGGCAGATTCGTAACGCTCTGCGGGATTCTTATCGAGACACCGCAGACAGATTGATTCGAGTTCTCGCGGGATGTCCCGGTTGAGGTATCGAGGAACTTCCGGTTCGGACTCCATGACCCGGACCAGCGTCTCCATCGCGTTGGAGCCTTTGTTCGGCAGTTGTCCGGTGAGAGCTTCGTAAAGGATTACGCCCAGACTGTAGACATCGCTGGCCGGTCCGACTTCGTCGAGTCGTCCGGCAGCCTGCTCGGGCGACATGTAGTTAGGCGTGCCGACGATCGTTCCGCTGCCTGTCCGATCGTCGTCGTTCTGCTTTTCACCGGGCGGGACGACTCGCGCGAGACCGAAGTCGGTCACTCGGGGCTGGCCGGACTCGTCGATGAGAATGTTCGACGGTTTCAGGTCGCGATGAATGATTCCGTGAGTGTGCAGGTAGTCGGCGGCTCGAGCGACGTCGCGAATCAGTCGAGCCGTTTGCTCGAAGGTCAGCCGTTCGCCAGGTCGCAATTTGCGCGACGTCGAGCTGCTTTCGGTGATGGAACTTTCGTCGGCTGACTCAGAGGCGGCCCCGACGTTTGCTGGTGGAGTCGTCGATCGAGTTTCCACTGTCGAGTGTGCCGGGCCAGCCGACAGCAACGCCTTCAGGTCAACGCCATCGACGCAGTCCATCGAGAAGAAATGCTGCCCGTGAACTTCGCCGACTTCGTGAATGCCGACGATGTTTGGATGACTCAATCGTCCGGCCGCTTGCGCTTCCTGATAAAAACGACGAATGTGATCCGGCGAGGCCAGGCGGTTCACGAGGATCATTTTGATGGCGACGATGCGGTTGAGATCTGTCTGTCGTGCTCGGAACACGACACCCATGCCTCCGCGGCCGAGTTCTTCAAGCAGCTCGAACCGACCGAACTTGCGTATGATCAGACGATCGTCCGACGGAGTCGCAACGTCGGTGGGAAACACTTCGAGTAATGTTGCCGCAAACTCAATATCCGGCGTCATGCGGTCGAGGGACTTGAGTGGATCGACAAAATCCTTCAACTCTGGATGCGCTGCGAGCAGTTCGTCCTGCCGGGGGCCGTCGTTTCGATGAACCGCCGAAACGTATTCGTCGAGAACTTCGGCCAGTTGACTCTCGATCTCGTCGAGCGGGGCCTCATCCATGTCCTGCGTGTGTGTCATGAAAGCCGGCTCGTGTTTTACCGAAGAATCAACGACCGTTTGCGTTGCCTGTCAGTCAGACGAAATCCCAGGCAACTCGAAAGTTACTCGGTCGGCGGCAGCGAAAAACTGACGTACTGAAATCCGTCAGCCGTTGGAGCTGCCCAGGTCGCCGTGGGGAGAAAGTGATGCTGAATCCTGTCGAACGTTGGCAGCAGTTTCAGGTCGATGCCTGCTGGAACCGCGACGCCGCCCTGTTTAAGAATTCCGTAGGCAACTTCGAGTTGATTGACCGGTCGCTGAATCGCGAACAAAGACTTTGTAGCAGGGACGCTGGCTGACAACTGTCTGTAATGAGCGGACTCGACAAGGTGATCGCCACCGGCTGCGTTTATCACTTTGTCCAGCAGAAAAGTGTCGTTACTGACCAGCAACGATCCATGAGCAACGGCCAGGTACGTTGACGATTTTTTCCCGTCAAAGACGGCGACCGTGGTTGCACCGACTGTTCGACTGCCCGCCTTCGAGCCGGGTTGATCGATCAGTTGCCGAATGATGCCTTCAAACTTCGAGGAATCTTTCAGGCTGACCGCCAGCAGAGTTGCTCTTTTACCGGTAACAGTCGCTCCGGATTTGCCCTGCAGGATCATGATTTCGCCGGTGAGTCCGTCGAGGATGTCATTCTTAATGTGGATCGGCGGTTCGGTTTTTGTCGACAGGATTTTCAGAGCGTTGGCCAGCCCACCAGGGCCGAGAAATTCGTCGGCCATTGCTTCAGCGCCGGCGTAGGCAGTCTGCGCGTCCCAGTTAATCAGCATGCAACTGTCGACATCGTTGGGGACCCATTTTGGAGGCGTCAAGCTGGCGGGAGGAAACTGGACCAGTGCCATTGCGCCGCTGACCGGCTGTTTCACGATGCCGGCAATCCGGGTCACAGTGTCGTGTGCTCCGGTGGCGAAGTCGATCGTGCCGCCAACTCCGCGAAACGAAGTCAGGCCAAGTTTCGGCAAACGTGACAACGCCATCGTGGCTGTCGGGTTGCTGGCTGCTCCCTGCGAGAGAAGGCTGACCGCCGCTCCGACGGGATCGAGATACCAGAACAGCGCCGGTTCGCGATCAGGTTGCATCGTCACTTGCTGAACCTGGTTGAGCGTCGCGTTGGCGGCGAAAGCGCCTTGAACGGAACCGTTCCAGCGATCAAGAACCTGTTTCAGGACATCGACCGAGTTTCCGACGACAACAAAACTGTCTCGTTGAAAGACCGCTCTTACGTTGTTGGTCGACGTGCCGCCGGCTGCCGCGTCGGCACCACCTGCCAACACGATGATTGATGTACCGGCATGTTCGACGACGGACTTCGTCCAGCCCTGACTTTCAGAAGCGGCGACCGACTCTGTAACGAGTTTCGAAATCGTGTCTGCGGCTCCGGCGGCGTTCACGCTGAAGACGACCGGAAGGTTTCCACCGACCGGCTTGAGCACCGTCAGCGTGATCTCGGCCACGTTCAGGTTGAGCAGGTCTTCGGCGGAAACTCCGTCGGGGAGCCGGACGCTGGCATCAATCGATGCTCGAATCTGGCCGAGCAGGTTCTCGCGAAAGTCGGCGACCAGTGGGTCGTTCAACAGCCGGCCCCACGAGCAGTTTGGCAGTCGCTCCCGCAGAACCCGAGCATCGGGAATGGAAACATGAGCGGCGACACTGTCCGGAAGTCGCCGCGAGAATGCGGGAACTTCGTCGGCGCTGGCAATGTTCGACGCAATGGCCGAAGCCAGAATGAGTGTCGACAAAAAAGCGACCACTCGCGATACGTTTTGAATTTTCATTGCAACACAGCTCCTCGTCCTTATCGGAGCCCGAAGTGTGTATCGGGCACTCGGCCAAATCCGTTCTGCCGGAAACCGACGGCCATCCTGCCATCGGGTGCCAAATCTCAGCCAGGCCCTAGCCGTTACGGTAAACACTGTGGCAGGCTGTGCATGACTGACTGATCTTCGACCTTGCCTGGTCGAACGTGTTGAAGTCTTTCGCCGGAACGGCTTTGTGCATCGACTTTGCTGCGTCTCTCATGCCATCGGCCCATTTGACGAAGTCTTCATACTCAGCATAGCCGAAGCCTTCTGACTTGAAGGATTCGCTGATGGCGGCAAAGACGCTGACTTCACGCTGAGCCAGCGGCCCCTTCTCGCTCAAGCTGTCTTCGCTGCCGGTGTTGTTCTTCAGCCAGTTTTCGCCGCGTTCGAGTCGTTTCATCAGGTAACCCATTTCGACGAAGTCAACAAAATCGGCTTCGACTTCAACTTCCGGAAGCTCGGCGGGTTCGTTGTTGTTGAGGATTTCCGTAATCGTAAGGAACGCCGCGTTGACTTCGTCGTACGACTTTTTCACGCCGCCAGTCGAACTGCTGGCGATTTCGGACATCGTGATCGCCAGCGC
>JADHNX010000452.1 GCA_016779365.1 Planctomycetaceae bacterium | reverse complement strand
AGCGGGAGCGTTCCGTTCGACGAGGCGGTCGAAAATGCGGTCATCAACGCAGGGCTCATGGCTCGTGCGAATTCGATGGGCGATCGCTTCGCCACGAACTTCACGAGCAGCGGCAGCGTGATCGCCGCGTGAACCAGCAGCGCGAGAAACACCGCAAGCATGTACCAGGCCAGGGTTCCGAAGATGGCCAGTCCCTGT
Organism: Planctomycetaceae bacterium; assembly: GCA_016779365.1. Classification (GTDB taxonomy): domain Bacteria; phylum Planctomycetota; class Planctomycetia; order Planctomycetales; family Planctomycetaceae; genus JABMPE01. The sequence continues at coordinate 4,871 of JADHNX010000452.1, read as the reverse complement.
GAAGCCGTCGCGTAAACCATAAAGCAGAACACGCCGTACGGAGCGAGCGAGATGATGGCCATCGTCAGCCGCATCATCACTTCGAAAGCTGCCTGGAAGAATTCACGCAACACGCGAGCGTTTTCGCCACCCGTTCGAACGAGGAAGACGGCGAAAATAATGCTGAACGTGATGATCGACAGGAAATTGCTCGACACCAGCGACTCAAGCGGGTTCGTCGGAATCATGTTGTCGACAAGGCCGAGCAGAATACCGGTAAGTGACTCATCGCCTCCGTGAAGCACTGCCTCGGTGCCGCCTGGAAGTTCAGCACCAATTCCAGGTCGCACGATGTTGACAATGATCAGCCCGGTCGTGATCGCCAGTATGCTGGTGATGCCGTAGTAAGCCAGCGTCCGCCCAAACATCGCTCCAAAACGGCTCGTGTTATCAAGGCCGGCGACGCCCGTGATGAGCGACGTGACGATCAACGGAACCGTGATCATCTTGAGCAGTCTCAAGAAGAGATCGCCTCCATACTTCGCTGCGGCTGTCAATGTTCGCTTCCAGCCGCCGCCGTGCTGGGCGTGAAGCTTTCGCCAGTGTTCGGGCAACTCGCTGGTCGACCCGGCCTTGACCGTCGTCGATACTGGTTGGCCGTTGTGCTTCCGCGTGTAGTCGATCGTAATCCACTCACCGGCTTCGGCGATGTGAACTGCTCGCTCGGTGACAGAGATCATCGAGGCCGGCAAACCCGACTCCGTCACGCCAGCGTCGTCCTGCGGCAATGCCGCGTTGAGCGATTCTCGCGACTGAAATTTCCGCCTCACACTTTCGAAGCCGCTCGATTCTTTAACGTCGACGGCCCATCCATTTCCGCCGTCGACTGCTTCGATCTTCAGTTCCGCCGGAATCTGCTCGTCCGGCAGTTCGATCGCTCCAGGATTGATGGCGACTCCGACGACTGTGCCGACAACCAGAGCGATCAGAATTCGAAAATGCAGCGGCATGCCGGTTTGCTGTTCGTCGGACATGATCTTTCCTGACAATCGTAGAGTGGGAACCGCCCAACAGTGTTGAAGCAGTGGTGGGCGGTGTCCACCCTGCCGTCATACCCCACGGATGGAATCGTCAGTTGTCGAGTCTTCGACGGAGTTGGCCTTCGACTTTCCAAACTGAAACTTCTTTTCCTCGCCGCGTATCAGCCGTCCAATGTTACTTCGATGCTGGACGACGATCAGTGCCGGTACAGCGAGGCTGAAAACGGACAACGGTAGCTTCTCGACGGCAAACGGATTTGGCTGAAGGATAAACATCTGACCGATCGCGAATACCAGTGCGGCGACGATTGAGCTGAGCGCCACGATTCTCGACGCCAGCATGCACAGTGCAAAACCGCCGAACGCCGCGAGTGAACCAACAGGGGTGAGCACCAGAACGACTCCGAGCGAAGTGGCAACTCCCTTGCCTCCACGAAATTTCAGCCACGCAGGAAACATGTGTCCGATCACGGTTGAAACACCAGCGACAACCTGGAGCAGGACAAACCAGCCGGTGCCCGCTTCCGCAAAGCAACGAGGAATCAACAGGACCGGAAGCAGCCCCTTCAGAGCATCAAGCAGCAGTGCCGCGATTCCCCATTTGGCTCCCAGAACCCGCCCGACGTTGGTCGCTCCGATGTTGCCGCTGCCTTTTTCGCGAATGTCGATCCCCGCGACCGCCCGCGCAATCAGCAACCCAAACGGCAACGAGCCGCAAAGATAAGCGAGCAGGATCGTGATCAGTTCCGCGATGGGCGTTGTCATTGGATGACCAACTCAACTCAGAAAGCGCAGAAGAAACGCAGCCTGCCAGTCCGGCAAGGCTGCGTTTCTGAATTCACAAGATCAACATCTCATGGAAGCGACAACTTGCCGCTCCGGGCTGTGGCTTTCAACCTTCAGCGGTTGGTGCGCCTTCGCTGGCAGCATGCTCATCAGTCTGAGTGTCGCCAGCGGAACCATGACCTTGCTCGATCGGATTTCCGTTTACGTCAAGTACTTTGTATCCACCGATCGCTTTGAAATAGCCGAGCAGCAGCAGGAACCCAATTGCCATGCCGGCTGGAATCTGGGCTGTGTCAATCAGTGCCTGACGACCGCCAGCCAGGTATGAATTCTGAACTGCCGGGACGTCTACTGCTGCATTGTCAACAAGAATCTGCTTGTCAGCTTCGTCGATTAACCCTGCATTCTTGATCGGGTCAGTCGAGCTGATCGATCCATCTTCAGCGACATGGATGTTGTTGACGGCGCCAAGTCGTTCAGCAATGACCGGCTTGAATTCATACCCGAATCCACTTGTCGTTGTATCCGAGGCGTAGCGGGCAAATGTCTCAGGAGCAGTCTGCTCAAGATTCTGCGACATGTGGTAGCCCTGCTGCGTACCAATTCGTGCACCACCGATCTGACCGACGGTGATCATGCCGGCCGCTCCGAGAGCTCCCATCGCCACAGAGCCACACTGCGGCCATCGTTCGCCAGCGACTGCGAGCATGGTTGGCCAGAGAAAGGCCTTACCAAAGCTGTAGAAAGTTGCCGCGACGAAGACCATAAAAACGCTATCGATTGGCTGGCCAAGCCAGAGCAGACCGAGACATGCAATGACTGAGCTACCGAAGAGCAATCCGATCGGGTTGATGCGATGCACAATCGGACCAGCGAAGAACCGCAGCACGAACATCAATGCTGACGTGTAAACCAGAACGAGAATTGCATTGGGCAGTAGATTCTCCATCAGCTTGGCCATCCAGGAGTCGACTCCAAGCTCCATGTACCCGATCAGACCATGCATGACGATCAGCACGAGGAATGGCAGCGAAGCGAAGCACGAGAAAACCTTCGCAAAATCGCCGCCGCCGACTGCCGCAGCAGTTGCCGGAAATTTTTGAGGCAAGGCGATCACACCGTAAATAATGACAATGACAGCAAAGCTTGACAGGCAGATTGTCCACGGCAGCGAGGCGATCCAGGCGTCATTCCCAAGGAAACATGCAGCAAAAATACCGCCGACAATCATGCCACCTGGCCATCCGGCGTGCAGAATATTGAGATAGTGCGTCTGGTTTTCAGGATACAGCTGAGCAATCATTGGATTGATGACAGCTTCGTAAAGTCCCTGGCAAATCGAGAAGATGAACGTGCTCCAGTAGAGCAACTGGACGACGTTGGCCGTGGCGGTTGCAGGGTCAGCTTCACGCCAGCCTGCAAACATTGGATTTGCCGCAAATAGCAACCCGGCACTAATCAGGTGTCCGATAAAAGCAACCGTCAGTAGCAGCTTGTAACCAAACTTTTCGACCAGCACTCCACCAAAGAAGATCATCACTCCGAAGCCGAGAAAGCCGGCTCCCATGATGGCTCCGAAGTCGCCGCCACCGATCCCGAATTCGCGTTCCCAGACTCCCCCAGCCGCGGCACGATTGGCAAAGCCGACTCCAGAAGCGACGAGTGTCAAAAAGCTGGCGAGCATCAGCTTGCCGCGGGCGTTCGGGTCCATTGGTGTCTCCGTCAAAGTTGAATGGCGTGCGTGGTGCACGCTTGGAATCAATAAAAACGAGCCGGCGCCCGGCGCGAAGCCAAAAAGTCTACCGAGGTCTGAACTCTTTGCCAACGAACCGGTTACAGCGGCAGGTGCACCGGCCAGTCCCGCGCGAGACCAGCTCGCATTGGAGTGACGAAAATCGAGCAGCCTTTGACGCCGCTTAAGACTCGTTCCAATTTGTGTGTCAACTGGTGCGTCAATGTCGCCACGCGTGTGACTTTATTGCCAGGTTGGTAGAGTATTTCCGGCGAATGTCGGAGCCGGAAACGTACCGGTCACCGAGGAAATGTTTTCTCGACACCTGGAGACAAATTATGAAATCTCTTTGGACCCTGATCATCGGGGTGGGAGCTGTAATGTCAGTCGGAATGCCAGCGGATGCTGCCGAACTCAAAGTGGGGGACAAAGCTCCCGAATTTGAAATGAAGGGCAGCGACGGAAAGACCTACAAACTTTCGCAGTTCAAGGATAAACAGGCGGTTGTTGTCGCCTGGTACCCCAAAGCCTTCACTGGTGGCTGAACGGCCGAATGCAAATCGCTCCGTGCGAGCGGTAAGGCCCTGCGTGAGTACAACGTCGCTTACTTCACAGCCAGTTGCGACCCTGTCGAGAAAAACACCGAATTCGCCAAATCGCTGGAACTCGACTATCCCATTCTCAGCGATCCCGACACGAAAGTCGCCAAAGCTTACGGCATCCTGAACGATCGAGGATTCTCGAACCGCGTCACTTTCATCGTGGGCAAGGACGGCAAGATTCTGCACATCGAAAAGAAGGTGAAGTCCGGCGAGCATGCCAAACAGATTCTTGATGAACTGGCAAAGCTGAAGATCGAAAAGGCCCCAAAGAAGAAGGACTGATCTGTCGAAACGGAAAGTCACCTGACCTGACTCATTGAAACAACGCCGGTGTCCTGAACAGGTGCCGGCGTTTTTCGATTCGCAACCTGGCGTTTTCGATTCATAGCTCAGTAGCACCGTGACGTCTGTGAAGGTGGGCATTCACGTCCTGGAAGAATACAAGTCGCGAAATGAATGACTCTTCGACGAACCACATCCAAAATCAAAGCCGCGCCCTTATCGTGCTGATCGTTGCCGCGTTCCTCGTTGCTGGTCCAGAGAACTCGACTGGCATCGCTCAAGTGCAGATTCGCGTCGAGACAATTTCGAAAGAACCAGTAACAGGTCGATTCGCGAGGCTCAGTCACTCACAGCTTGATCTGCAGGACGACTCAGGCCAGATTCAAACACTTGACCTCAAGGATGTACTCGCTGTTTCGGCGACAGACTTCGACGACGTCCACGTTCCGA
>JADHNX010000451.1 GCA_016779365.1 Planctomycetaceae bacterium | reverse complement strand
AGAAAACTCAGCGGCCGTTGCTCTCTACGAAAAATTCGGCTTTCGACCACGAGAACGAATCGACGGCTACTACCGTCCTCACGAAGACCGGCTGATCATGGAGTATGTGCCAGAAACCGCGACGTAAGTCAGCGATGCAGGCCAGGCTCCGACTGTTGAAGTTCGCACTTCAACAGTGAGAACCACGGATAACGCGGATGAAATCGGATGAGTCAGGATGCTGCGTGAAGCGATCGCTAACTTTCCTGAGTCGCCAATCCTTGACGGCTCCAGCCGGACACCTGCGCGACTGAAATTCGCGGTGCCGCGACAATTGCTTCAAGCAGCATCCTTAGCATCAGCATCCTTGAAAATCCTTTTTCATCCGAGGAATCCGCGGCTAGTCACCCGACTCCATCAGGCACAGCCTGACCTACCTGCTGACGAATTCGCGCAGCGAGTTCATGCCGGATTTCAGGGCGGACTGATAGATCCAGACGTCGCCGCTCCAGGCAAGCATCCGGAATCCTTTTTCCACACAGACTTCCGCGAAGTCGAGCGTCGTCGGCATCAGGCCGCCAATCTTGCCGTTGTCGTTGCAGGCTTTGATGACTCGGTCCATCGCGGCCAGGAAATCGGGATGATCAAACTGACCGGGGATTCCGATCGACGCGGACAGGTCCGACTGCCCGATCCACAGAACATCGATTCCGTCGACGGCGGCGATGGCTTCAACATTTGCGAGTCCGTCCGCCGTTTCAATTTGAGCGATCAGAATCTGCTGCTCGTTCGCGCTCGTCATTTTCTCGACGACGTCGCCGCCCTGGTAATCGTCGTGCGCGACGCCGAACGCACAGCCTCGTCGACCGACCGGCGGGTACTTCGCCGAGTTGACAATCTTTTCGGCCTGCTCGACCGACTCGACCATCGGGACCATCACGCCCTGAGCGCCCATGTCGAGTGCTCGGGCAATGAAGTGATACTCGGTCGCCGGCACGCGAACGAGCGGCAGCATGTTCGTCCCGTGCGAAGTGGCACACAACATGCGGATCGTTTCGACACTCCAGCCGGTATGCTCCATGTCGAAGATGGCAAATTCGGCCCCCGCCGCAGCGGCCACTCGGGCGACACCGGCTGAGTGAAATTCGAACATGAAGGTTCCGATCGAGGAACCGCCGGAAAGTAAGTTCTGCTTGACGGAGTTAGGCTGCATCGACAATCTCGCTGTGTGCTGCAAAGGTGTATTTCAACAGGTGACGGGCTCCTGTAAGTCGAGCCGCAAGGTACTGCGGATCGCTCCGCTCGTCACCCGTTCTGCTTTTGCATTTCCACTTTCGACAAATGGCTCGCATTTCAACGATGTCCGCTCATCCAGAAACCAATCAAACTCCGGCGACACTCGCGCATTACGTTCGGCGTGTGGCGAAGGAAACCGGTTTCGATCTGGTGGGAATCTCAGCGGCGGTCGCTCCGGCGGGATTCGAACATCTTCAGAATTGGCTGGGACAGAACTACGAAGGTCAGATGCAGTACATGCGCCGCCGAGAGGATGCGTACCAGCATCCCGACGGTGTTTTGCCCGGCACGAAAAGCGTCATCGTGACGGCTTTGAACTATCACTCCGCGACGAACAGCGACGAGTCGAATGCACCGTCATCGGGCCGCGCAGCAGCGACAAGCTCGGCGAAAGGACGAGTCGCCAGCTACGCGAACGGCACGGCCGACTATCACGACGTGATCCGTCGAATGCTGAAGCAGCTTGGCGCGGCGTTGCACGAAGCTGTGCCCGGATGTCGGACTCGACAAGTCGTCGACACGGCTCCGCTGCTGGAACGCGACTTCGCGAAGATCGCCGGACTCGGTTGGTTCGGCAAGAACACGATGCTGATCAACAAACAGGCCGGAAGCTGGCTGTTTCTCGGAGCGTTGCTGACCGACGTCGAGCTGGAGCCGGACTCGCCGCACGACACTTCCCACTGCGGAACCTGCACGCGTTGTCTCGAAGCCTGTCCGACCGACGCGTTTGCGGCTCCGTACGTGCTCGACGCGCGAAAGTGCATTTCTTATCTGACAATCGAGTTGCGGGATCAGCCGATTCCGCTCGAACTTCGCGACGGCATGCAGGACTGGGTTTTTGGCTGCGACGTTTGCCAGGAAGTCTGCCCGTGGAACCGCAAGGCGAACAACACTTCTGTGCCCGAGTTTCAGCCTGCCGCTGATCTGTCGCCGCTCGATCTGCGCTGGCTGCTCTCTTTAAATGACGAAGAATTCCGGCTGCGATTTCGTAAGACACCTTTCGACCGACCGGGGCGATCGGGGTTGCTGAGAAATGCCGCCATTGCCGCAGGAAACTCCGGCGACGCTTCGCTGATTCCGTCGCTCAACCAATGCCTGGCCGATGAAGAGCCACTTGTTCGAGATGCCGCCGCGTGGGCACTCGAAAAGCTCGGCGGGCACAGCTTGCAGGATGGCGGCGACCACCCTGATTCACTGCCGATGGTTAATCGGCGGTAGTTTTACTCGGGCCGGTGTCGAGCTTTGCCTGCGTGAACATCACGATCGCGCCGAGCAGCGAAAGAACGGCGGACACCAGAAACACCCACGGGCCCATGCCGAGACCTTCGATCTTCAACGTGCCGATGGTCTCGGTTTCGACGAAGAGGAACATCGCCAGCGGCGGGCCAATGAAACCTCGCACGCCCGTCAGGAAAACGTGGATCCCGTTGTAAAGCGAAACGTGCTCGGGCTTCGCAAAATACATGCTGCCCGTGAGCCAGTTGATGGCTCCGCCGCCGTTGCTCAACGCGTGAATCGCTCCCCCCAGGAAGAGCGGCCATACTTCACCAATGATTCCTCCGATGGCGTAAAACAAGAACGCGAAAATCTGCAACACGTTAAAGATGCCTCGCGCAGTCATCGGACTTTTTTTGTCCATGTAACGTCCCCACAACGGAGCGGTCATCACCAGCAGAAGCACCGGCATCACGGCGGCGACGAAGCGAATGGTCGAATCGGACGCCCCGGCATTTTCACGCATGACTCGCGGAACCAGATACAGGCCGATGTGGTTGGCGATACCCGCCAGCGCAAACCCGAACTGATAGAGAACGAAACGCCGATCGCTGAAAAAAATCCGGCAGCCCGTCGTGAAGGCTTTGAAAAGTCCTTCGCGGTTCTTCTGCTCGAACATGGAAACTCGACGGACGGGAATCTTCGAGTAGTACCAGGCCGACGAAAACAGCATCAGACCCATGATGCAGAACAGGCTGGAGTACCAGTTCGGCCACAACGCAAACCACCACCAGCTGGTAATCGTGACGGTCAGGCCGGAGATCGCCGAGACCGCTCGCAAAAGCCCCACAGCAGCGCTGCGATGAGAATCCGGGTAGAGCATCCGGAACATGTTCATCTCGGCGACCTGCTGGAACACTTTCAGCAGGAAGGTGGCGCCAATCAGCAGCGTGAACCTTGTCGCTCCGTCAGACGGGATCACCGTTCCGAATAAAAGCAGACCAATCACGCAGTTTGGAACCGTGACCAGCAACCGCATCGGAACAACGCTGCCGATTCTTGTGACGAGCAATCCGAACAGGCAGCTTCCAAAGAAGAATGATGCCAGCACGGCCTGATGCCAGACTTCCGCGTCGAGCAACGTTTCAAGAACGACCAGAGCGATCGGAAACAGAACCAGATGCACGCCGTTGCCGACGTTCGACACCGCGTCGAAGAACAACGCCGGTCGGTAACGAGTCGGAAATCGGTTAAGCGCCCGCTGGATCGGGTTCGGAGCTTTGTCCGGCGTTGGCGTTTCGATCGACAATGTGAAATTTCTTAAGCTGAGTACAGGTCGAAAAGGGGGAGTGAGCATCGCCCACTAGAAATTGATCTTTGGTGGGCGGTGCCCACCCCACAAAAGATTCCCCTGCAAAAAGAGCCCACCGCTTGAAACAAGCCGCAGGCTCTGATTGAGAGTCTATCGTGCGATGTCGAAACTTCTCGACCGTTGCTCACATTTTCCGTCGCGCGTACTTTCTGGTCAGGCCGATTTTCGACTTTCGGCGGCCCTGGCAAGAGGCAGCATCAGCGTGAAGGATGTCCCCTGCCCAACCGTACTGGCAACTCGCATTTTGCCTTTGTGAGCCTCGATGACTTCCCGGCAGAACGCCAGCCCCAGCCCCGTCCCGCCCTGGCCATTGTCGTCCGCTTCTTTGGTTGTGAAAAACGGTTTGAAAATATTGGGGAGTTCTTCAGACGGGATGCCGGCTCCGGTGTCGCGAACTTCCAGCTCGCCCATCGCACCGTTTTCGCTGGTCCGGACCGTCACAAACAACATGCCGCCGCCGTCCATCGCCTGCCGGGCGTTGACGATCAAATTGAGCAGCACCTGCTGAAGATGCGAGATGTTCACTTCGCAGACAGGGTGCCCGAGGATGTCGGTCTGAAGTTTGACTCGATTCATCTGCAAATCTTTTTCGCAGAGAATCAGCACGTCGGAGACGATCTGCGCCAGATCGATTTCTTCTTTGCGAACCCCCTTCGACCGGGCATACCCAAGCATGCCTGTCGTGATGCGTGCCGCTCGCTGACCGGCCGAGAGAATTCGGTTGAATGCTTTTTCCCGCGTCGCATCATCTTTATGACGCAGCCCCATCTTCGCGTAGTTGATCGTCGTCGTGAGGATGTTGTTGAATTCGTGCGTGATCGACGCGGCCATCTCGCCGACGGAACTCATCTTCTGAGCACGCATTAGTTGCTCCTGCAGAACCGCGATCTGCTGCTGCAAAGATTCCACCTGTTGCGTGAGTTCGTCGTGTGAGCGCATCGGAGTGTCCATTCCTGTGGTCAAGCATCGTGCCAATTGATTTCAGAGCGGCCCGGCAACGCATTCCGCTTCTGCATGGATGCGGACACCTGGGACTCTGGTCAGACATCGGTATCGACCGGCTCCGGTCCGAGCTACAGCCCACAACCCGCATGATCGAATCAACCGCGAAATCCTGCACCGCATGATCCTGCTGGGAAGCTCGCGGCAAATGGCGTCGGACTCTCAATCGTTGCCGAGTATGCGGGTGTGACAATCTGGGGCGACTTT
>JADHNX010000450.1 GCA_016779365.1 Planctomycetaceae bacterium | reverse complement strand
CCAGTTGCTGCATGCGCGTGAAATTGTTGACGGACTCGCGCGAGAAGAAGTCGTAGTAGCCGACGACGTGCTGCATCGGCAACTTGAGTTCGAGCATGTCTTGCGTCAGATCGAGCCGCTTCCAATACCCGCTCGGCGACGGATGGGTCAGCATCGCTTCAAGCCAGGGAATCGGCCAGCCGACCTGGTCGTCGATCTCGCTGAGAGGCAGATGCAGGAGCGTCCGGTTCCAGTCGTCGGTGACGGTTGCATCCTCGGGCTTGGGCGAGTTGCCAGAGGCCCACCTGGCGATCAGGCTGTGCCGCGCCGCTCCGCCAAGATAGAGGTTGCGGTAGAAGCTGCTCCAGGTGGCAGTCGGCGTGATCGTGACCAGCTTTGGAGGATGCTCGACGGCAGCTTGCCATTGCGTGGCACCGACATACGAACTGCCCCACATCCCGATACGACCGTTACACCATGGTTGATTTCCGATCCACTCGATCGCATCGAATCCATCCTGACCTTCGTTGTTGTACGGAATGAAAACTCCTTCCGACGCGAACTTGCCGCGGCAGTCCTGAACCACGGCGACATATCCCGCGGCTGCGAATCGCTCCGCGGCTCCCTTGGCGCGATCTTTGTTGTACGGAGTTCGCATCAATACGACCGGAGCAACGTTCGTCGTGTCGTCACGATAGATGTCCGTCGCCAGATTGACGCCGTCTCGCATCGACACCATCACGGTGTCGACTTTGATCTCCGCAGTTGCGACCGCAGTCACCGAAAGCAGAATGAGAAGTGAATAGAGTTGTTTCATGGTGTAGCCCCCAGTTGCTCGACAGGGATGATCGCCAGTTCGTTCGCGGCATGGCTCTTGTGGGTGTAGCCGACGTAGAGCTTCCCTTCATGTTCCACCGCATAGGGATAGCTGAAGTCAGCGTTCGCGGCGGAAACTCCCGGCGTGCCCTCGAACACCGAGGTGCGGATGAGGAAGACTTTGCTGAAGACTGTTTCGCCTGGTCTGCTCACGGCGATGGTCAAAGGCGAGCGGCTTCCGCCAGTGTCCGCCGTCGTGGTGCAGACGAGGTAGCGCTGGCCGGTGCTGAGGATGCCCGCGTACGGCTTGCTGGTGGCCATCGGAAGATTCGACGGTGCGGCCGCCGTCCAGCTTCGACCGTGATCTTCGCTCACCGAAAGCAGGGCGACCGCTTTTTTGCCATAGCGAGCGATGTTGAGGATGCGATTGCCCTCCACGATGACGGTGGACTCGCCCCAGATCGTACCCAGACCTGGCGCAGCAGGAATGACGACCAGTTCCCACTTCGTGAAGTCGTCGCCCTTGCTGATGGCCACAGCGGGCGGATTGCCCGGCTGACCATACTGGCCGCCGATTCGGAACCCGGCCATGATCCAGTTTCCGTCCGCCATCTTCTGTGGCTCCTGCATTGGCCAGAATCCACCGTCCACAACGGCGCCCTGCGGCTCCCATGCGTCGGTGGTTTCATTCAACCGATAGGCGCGGGTATGAACGCGGTGATAGAGCTGAGTGTGAGCATAAAAGGCCCCCATGAAGGCCCACAGCTTGTCTCCGTGCGACAGGAACACGCCGTGGCTGACAGCGAGATCGCCCTCGCCCGCATCCATCACAACGGATGGCTCCCAGGTCTTGCCCCCATCGCTGCTAACACGAACGTGCGCCTCCTCGGCAGGCGTGTTTTCGTTGCCTTTATTGTAGGCATAGGAGGCGTAGAGCTTGCCCTTGTGCCACACGAGACCGACACCGAGTGTGAACTTGCAGTCGTCGGTGTCGGGGCGAGGCTTCTTGATGACATGAAACTTCACGCCCGCCACCTGCGTCAGTTCGGCAGCCTTCGGGAGCGTTAGCGTGTCGTCCCAGAGCGGCAATACGGCAGTGAGCTTCGGTAGTTCATGCGTGGTCAAAACCGGTCGATAACTTGCGGCGATCTCGTCCGCAGTGAGAGCCCGTGAATGCACCGAGCATTCATCCAAGGCACCGTGGAAGGTCTGTCGGGGCTTGTCAGCATCCCAGATACCGCCGAGTGTGATGGGAGCTTCCGTGGCCGCGATGGGCGTCTTGAGCTTCACCACGCCCACGGGCTTGCCATTCAAGAACAGCGCTGCTTTCTCCGCATCGACCACCAGGGCCGCGAAATGCCAGGCACCGGCCTGCAACGGATCCGCGCATGAAATGGTGCTCCAGCCTCCTTGCTGCAAGTACGCCCTCAAACGGCCATCCGGCTCGATGATGAGACTCCATTGGCGCTCGTTGCGCGAGTAGCGGTTTTTGCCCGCGAGCATCTGCTGACCGCCACCGAGTTCATACGGATTGAACCACAGCGAAACGGTGAACTCGCCGCTGGCGAGCTTCGCGCTGTCTTTGATTTCGATCAGCGACTCGCCATCGAGCACCAAACTTTGCCCGGAGGTTCCAGTCGCTGTTTTCGCGACACCTCGAACGATCAACGCGTCATCGACGCCATCCAGCGACCAGGTGGCGGCGAGGCTTGGCGAGGCGAGCAAGGCGGCAGTAACGAGGGCGAGGCTCAAACGTAACAAACGTCGAACGTGGAACATGGTCGTTGTCAGTGTCATTACGCGAGAATCTCCTTCACGACTGAGCCATGCACGTCGGTGAGGCGGAAGTCGCGGCCGAGGTGGTTCCAGGTGAGTTGCGTGTGATCGATGCCCAGCAGGTGCAGCATCGTGGCGTGCAGGTCGTGGATATGGACTTTGCCGTCGATCACGCTGTAGCCCATGTGATCGGTTTCGCCCCAGGTGAAGCCGCCTTTCACGCCGCCGCCAGCCATCCACGCACAAAAGCTCTCGGGCTGATGTTCGCGGCCGTGTGTGTCGATGGGAGCCGTGCCGCTCAGGTCCTGGCTCCACGGGGTGCGACCGAATTCGCCGCTCCACAGGACCAGCGTGTCTTCGAGCAACCCTCGCCGCTTCAGGTCTTTGATAAGCCCTGCGACGGGTTGATCGGTCTGCTGGCACAGACGAGGCAGATTGCCGCGGATGTTGCCGTGATGGTCCCAGCCGTCCATCGTTACCTGTACGAACCGCACTCCAGACTCACTCAGCTTGCGAGCCAACAGGCAGGCGCGGCCGTGCTTGTCCGAAGCCTTGCCGCTGCCGACGCCGTAAAGGTCGAGCGTGGCTTGACTCTCACTCGAGAGATCGACCAGTTGCGGCGTTGTGGTCTGCATGCGGAAGGCGAGTTCCATGTTCTGGATCATCCCTTCCATGTTGGCGTCGCCGTGGATCTCATCGAGCAGCCGTTGGTTGAACTGCCGGGTGAGATCAAGTCGCTGCCGCTGAATGGCCTCGGTGGGCGAAGCATTCCGCAGATTCTCGATCGGTAGCGTCTTGTCATCGAGGGGCACCGTGAGCGGCGTCCCCTGATGTGCGGCAGGCAGAAATCCCGAGCCGTAGGTTCTCACGCCGGGTGCATGGATACTGACGAAACTCGGCAGATTCTGGTTCTCGGTGCCGAGGCCGTAGCTGATCCACGCGCCCATGGAAGGCCGAACTTCGGTGAAGACGCCCGTGTGAAACTGGTTCGTCGCGCTGGCGTGTTGCGGGTTGTCGGCGTTCATGCCACGCAGAAGGCAGATGTCATCCGCGATGCTCGACAGGTGCGGCATCAGGTCGGAAATCATCATGCCCGACTCGCCGCGCGGTCGAACCGACGACATCGCTCCCAGCGCCAGGAACTTCTCCGTACCAACCTGTGTGACTTCCTTCCGCAGCGGCGAATCGATCGGCTGCCCGTGCTTTTCGCGAATGAATGATTTTGGATCGAACAGGTCCTGCTGCGATGGTCCTCCGGCCATAAACAGGAAGATCACGCGTTTCACTTTCGGAATGAAGCCGGGAATCCGAGCGGTCGACGGGTTGGTCGCCGCACGCACGATGTCTGCCAGCGCGAGCCCACCAAACCCGCAGGCAGCGGACCGGAGCATCTGACGACGAGAGAAACGGGTGTGAGTCTGCATAGGCGGAGTCTTTCAATTACAGGCGAAAGATGAATTCGTTCGAGGCCAGGAGGCTGTGGCAGAGTTCCTGCCACGCGACCAACTCGCTGACTTTCTCGTTGGCTTCCGTTGGCGCGTGATCGAGTTCCCGCAGAAACGTGGTGACGGCGGATCGTTCGGTGTCGGAGATGGGCCGGCTGAAGACGCGGAGCCACAGTTGTTCCAGTCGCACATCGGACTGCGGGAACTCGGTGATGAGATGCTCGGCCAGCGCCTTGGCGCGTTTGCGGAACAGTTCGTTATTCATCACGAACAGAGCCTGCGTGGGGACGACCGTCTGCGAACGCTGGCCGGCGATCTGGGCCGGGTTGACGAAGTCGAAGTGCGTGCGAATGCGATCGAGATTCGTGGTGTTCGTCCGCATGACGGGCAGGTAGATCGATCGCTGAATTTCCTGTTCCGGTCGCGACTTCCGATGGTTGTAGTTGGGCGGGTTCACGCCCTGCTGCACGAGAGCCCCGCAGTTCTCGACTTCTTCCAACACGAGAGCCGGGCCGCCATTGCTTGTGATCAGTTCGCCGCTTACCGCCAGCAGACTGTCGCGAATCGCTTCGGCATCGAGCCGTCCGCGATTCATCCGCCACAGCAACCGGTTGTCGGGATCGACCTGCATCGCGGTTGCGTCGTTCGTGCTGCTCAGTCGGTAAGTGCGACTGAGTACCAGCGAGCGGATCAACTGCTTTTGCGACCAGCCGTGCTGCCCGTTCTGCATGAATCGCGTAGCGAGATGATCAAGCAGTTGCGGATGTGACGGCGTTTCGCCGCGGGTGCCGAAGTAGTCGACACTGCGGACGATGCCCTCGCCAAACAGCTTCTGCCAGATGCGATTGACCATGACGCGAGCCGTCAGCGGATTGCGTCGATCAGCCAGCCAGTCAGCAAGTTGCCGCCGACCGCTTTGACCTGCCGGGATCTCAGGGAGTCTTTCCCATGAGGCAACTTGAATGGTCCCGCGCGGCACGACAGCCCCCGGTGAGTAGGGATTGCCGCGAATGTAGATCGGCATGTCGGACGGCTGCTCGCCGTCACGCATCGCAA
>JADHNX010000449.1 GCA_016779365.1 Planctomycetaceae bacterium | reverse complement strand
GTCGCTTTGGCTGGTGTGGCAGCTCCGGCCTTGGCTTTGGTTGACTTGCTGGCGGCTGGCTTTGCCGTTGCAGGTTTCGCTGTGCTTTTGGCCTTGGTCGTCGCTTTCCGTGCAGTTGTTTTGGTTGCCATAATCCGTTGGCTCCTTAGAGATCGTTCCGGGCACCTCATTTAAGTGAACGATCAGCTGCTTCGCCTGGGTACCCGAGTAGGAGCGAAACAACCATAAGTTTCTGTTTGCCGGACAAGAGTTGGACGTCAACGTTTGCCCCGGCAAATTCAGCTTCATATTGCGTCGGCTGCGTCCTCTGGTCTCAACAGCCGCGGTCAATTTATCAGTTCAGGATTTAAGGTACTCATTCTGGACTTACGTCTGCTTCGAGTTTGCGGCTTTTATCCCTCTCCGGAAAGTCGGTCAACTGCAAAATCTTCTACCGCAATGATTTGCTCGATTTCTGGAAGTTGTAAGTTGCTTTGAAGAGTCGTCAGCTTGTCGACTTAACTTGAAAAGATTTCGCGACAGGACACAAAGATTCTCAGAGCCTGGAGGCGGCGTCCTCTTGCTTGACGACTTCGAGCCATGCCAGAACAATCGTCCGGTGTTTGTGATGGCCTTTCCGATTGCCGGTTCTGCAGACGTTCAACGGCTGGAACTGGTCCGCTGACGGTCACCGCGAATTGGCTGTCTGCGTTCTGAAGATCACTCAAGCGACAATCTCCCCACCGGCTTTCTGATACGGAATTTCCCATGTTCGATGCGATTCAGGCGGCGCCTCCCGACGCTATTCTTGGCCTTACTGAGACTTTCAAAAGTGACAGTAATCCGAACAAAGTCAATCTGACGGTTGGTGTTTACAAGGACGAGTCCGGAGCAACTCCAGTTCTGGATTCTGTGAAAGCGGCGGAAGCACGGCTGCTGGCTGACGAAACCAGCAAGGGGTATCTGCCGATCGGCGGCCTTGGTGAATACTGTGATCTGACTCAGCGTCTGTACTTCGGGGATGACCACGAGGTGACGACTGCGAATCGGGCAGCGACGTTTCAGACTCCGGGCGGAACGGGGGCACTGCGGGTCGCCGCCGACTTTATCCATCAGAATTTTCCGTCAGCGTCGATCTGGTGCAGCACGCCGACCTGGCCAAATCACCCAAAGGTTTTCAAAGCCGCTGGTGTCAACGTTGAAAACTATCCTTACTTCGATGCCAGTTCGCACGGAGTGAACATCGACGGAATGCTGGCTGCGATCAAGAATGCGCCGGCTGGCGACGTCGTCTGTCTGCACGCCTGTTGCCACAACCCGACCGGTGCTGATCCGTCGGTTGAGCAGTGGAAACAGGTCGCGGACGCGGTCTACGAGCGCGGTCTGCTGCCGTTTCTCGATTTTGCGTATCTCGGGTTTGGAGACGGGATCGAGTCTGACCGGTCGGCGTTGATGGAATTTGCTCGACCCGGCGCCGAACTGCTGGTCGCGTCGTCTTACTCCAAGAATTTCGGCCTCTACAGCGAGCGTGTCGGTGCGTTGTCGGTCGTAACGAAAGATGCGGACTCGGCAAAGACGGTCGCCAGTCAGGTTAAGGCGACCATTCGCACGAATTATTCGAATCCGCCGGCGCATGGTGGATCGATTGTCCAGGTAATCCTGAGCGACGCCGAACTGCGTCAGCAGTGGGACGGCGAACTTGCCGCCATGCGGGAGCGGATTAACGGAATGCGGAAGTTGTTTACTCAAACGATGGCGTCGCGGCTTCCAGATCGTGATTTCTCGTTCATCGAGCGGCAACGAGGCATGTTCTCGTATTCCGGTCTGACGGCAGAGCAGGTCGACGCGCTTCGTGAGAAGTTTTCGATTTACATCGTTCGGGACGGGCGGATCAACGTCGCCGGGATCAATCACGGTAATGTCGAGCCACTTTGCGACGCGATTTCGTCGGTTCTCGCCGCTGGATAGGAATTCAAGTTTTGCCGGGCTCCTGTCCGGCCGGCGGATGTGAAGTAGCGGCGTCAGCCAACGTGGTGGCAAGTCGGCTTGTGAGCACGGTTTCTGGTGGATTTGAACTGGTTGCCAAACCGAAACCGGTTACCCACAATGCGTGCGGTCAAATCAGGCGGGCGTGATGCGGCGAAGAGTCTGTTCCGGATTTCTTCGCAGAGCAACGTTCTGGCAGGATCAGGCCCGGCATTGATTGACAGGGCCGGACCAGCCGGGGAGCGGCCCCGCTTTGCACGACGTCAGGACTTTGTCCGGGTGTCCAATATTTTTCGGTTGTCCGATACACCACAGAAGGATGCGAACAAGATGGATAAGACGGCCAAAGTTGTGCTGGACGGACAGGAATTCGAGCTGCCGGTTATTGTCGGAACGGAAAACGAAGTCGGGATCGACGTGTCGAAGTTTCGGGCCGCGTCGGGAGCGGTCACGCTCGACTCGGGGTATGCCAACACTGGTTCCTGTGAGAGCAAAATCTGCTTCATCGACGGCGAGAAAGGCGTTCTTCGATACCGTGGTTATCCGATTGAGCAGCTTGCTGAGCATGCCAGGTTTCCGGAAGTTGCCTACCTGCTGATCAACGGCGAATTGCCAACTGAGTCTCAGTACAAGTCTTTCCGCGAAGATTTGACCTACCACAGCATGATCCACGAAGACATGAAGAAGTTCTTCGAGGGTTTTCGCCATACCGCGCATCCCATGGCGATTCTGTCGGCGATGGTCACGTCTATGTCGAGCTACTATCCGGAATCGGACGACGACGAACAGGATCACAACATCATCCGATTGCTGGCGAAGGTCAAAACGATTGCCGCTTATGCCTACAAGAAATCAATCGGTCAGCCTTTTGTGCAGCCACAAAACAGACTTCCATACTGTGCTAACTTTCTGCACATGATGTTTTCCGTGCCGACGGAACCGTACGAAGTCGATCCGGTGCTGGAAGATGCTCTGAACGTGCTGCTGATTCTGCACGCCGATCACGAACAGAACTGCTCGACGTCGACCGTCCGCATGGTTGGCAGCAGCCAGGCCAATCTCTACGCATCCGTGTCGGCTGGAATCTGTGCTCTCTGGGGACCACTTCATGGTGGGGCCAACCAGAAGGTCATCGAAATGCTCAGCATGATTCAGCAGGATGGCAGCGGCATTGGCAAGTACGTTGAAAAGGCGAAAGACAAGTCCGACCCGTTCCGCCTGTTTGGATTCGGGCATCGCGTTTACAAAAACTTCGACCCTCGCGCCACCATCCTGCGGAAGTCTGCCGAAGTGGTTCTCGACCGTCTGGGTGTTTCGGATCCGATGCTCGACATCGCTCGGCAGCTTGAAGAAGTCGCGTTGAAAGATGAGTACTTCATCGAGCGAAACCTTTACCCGAATGTCGACTTCTACAGCGGCATCATCTACCGCGCGATGGGTATCCCGACGGACATGTTTACGGTGATGTTTGCTCTTGGTCGACTGCCCGGATGGATCGCTCACTGGAAGGAACTCCGCAACGATCCATCCAGCCGAATCAATCGGCCTCGTCAGATCTACACCGGTGAGAATCAGCGAGACTATGTGCCGATCGGCGATCGCGGTTAACGAGGATCGCTGACGCTGACAGACTTCCGCATTTGATCAAGACAACGATTGAGGAAACGGGTCGATGGTTAAGACTGCTTCAACAATGCTCCAGCTGGGGACCAAAGCGCCGGAGTTCTCACTGCCGAACATTGATGGCTCGATCGTTTCGCTGGCCGACTTCACCGACAGGAAAGGGCTGCTGGTTGTTTTTATGTGCAACCACTGTCCGTTCATTAAACACCTGCGGAAGGAGTTGGCCGAGTTCGGCAACGAATTTCTGGAAAAGGGGCTGGGAGTCGTCGGAATCAGTTCGAACGACGTCGCCAACTATCCAGACGACAGCCCGGAAAAGATGGTCGAAGAGGCTGCGGATGCTGGCTACAGGTTCCCGTACCTTTACGACGAAAGTCAGGCAGTGGCGAAGGCCTACAAAGCCGCCTGCACGCCGGACTTCTTTCTTTTTGATGGCGACATGACACTGGTTTATCGGGGGCAGTTTGACGACAGTCGCCCCGGTAACGGCATCCCGGTGACCGGTGCCGATCTTCGAGCAGCGTGTGAACAGGTTCTGGCTGGCGAGCCTGTCTCCGTTGAACAGAAGCCGAGCATCGGCTGTAACATCAAGTGGATCGATGCCCCGGAATACTTCACCGGCGAGTCGGCGGTCGTCTAAAGTCACGGTTGCGTCGCAGGATTCAGACGACTAGGTAATTTCATTATGGCATTGACCATTCGACTTCGCGAAAAGACATCAATCCCGGTCGAGGTTGACTCGATTCGGATGGACTCAGCGCGAACGCAGACCGTAGACGAAGTCAAAGCCACTCTGGTCCAGTATGGGAACAAGCAGGTTCCGCTGAGTCAGTTCTTCGACGTCGAACGCTCAGCGGCGGATGATTCTGAAATCGTCTGGGAAGGCGATTGCTCGCACGTCAAATTGATCGGAGCGAACCTCGCCAGCGGCAGGGTTCGAGTCGAAGGAAACGCGGGGATGCACCTCGGTGCCGAGATGACGGGCGGCGAGATCGTCGTCAACGGCAACTCGGGCGACTGGGTCGGTGCCGAGATGCACGGCGGGCGGATTCACGTTCACGGCAACGTTGGTCACCTTGTCGGGTCGGTTTACCGAGGCGGGCACCGCGGGATGACGGGTGGCGAAATCATCATTGATGGCGACGCCGGAAACGAAATCGGTCACGCGATGCGTCGAGGATTGATCGCGGTTGGCGGTCGGTCCGGTGATGCTCCGGGCGTGTCGATGATTGCCGGAACGATTCTGCTGTTCGGTCAGGCTGGCATTCGACCGGGGCCGAGTATGCGGCGCGGAACCGTTGTCTTTTTCGATGGAGCGTCTGCTCCGGAAATGTTGCCGACGTTTAAAGCGACCGGGGTTTGCCGGCCGACATTCATGCGGCTTTACCTTCAGCATTTGAAGTCGCTGGGATTTTCGTTGCCTGACGGCGCACTTGACGCGCAGTTTCATCGCTACAACGGCGACTTTCTGGAAATGGGCAAGGGCG
>JADHNX010000448.1 GCA_016779365.1 Planctomycetaceae bacterium | reverse complement strand
TTCGTCTTCGACGTTCGGCGAAAGGAAAACTCGGGTGTCCTGCAGATTTCACTTCGAGGCCCCAAAGGAACAACCATCAACATTGATCCGAGCAACGAAGATTTGAATAAGCACCTCGGCGGTGGCTGGAACAGATTCGAAGGAACCCTGGTCGGCAACGTCCTGAACCTGACTGTCAACGGCCAGTCAGCTGTCACTGACCGAAAACTTGATGATGTCTCGAAGAAGGGGGCGCTCCGCATCGTTCCGCACGGTCCCGTCGACTTCGCAAACGTGTATGTTCGAAAGTTGTGATGACGCGAGCACCGCTCATCAATTCTGAATTGGCACCACTCAAAATCGACTGGATTCCGGTTCATTCGGTAAGTCGGGGATGTAGGTTTGCGAAGAGTGAGTCTGCTGAACTTGCGTGGCCGATGACATGAATGACGCACTGCAGAACGTTTCGTTCCTGCTGGCGACAGGCGTCGAGATTGTCAGGGACCGTTGAAAGGGGCCACCCACTGATCCTGCCAATCAATGGGTAGCCCCTTTGAATACCTCGTGTTGCTGCCCGATTCGGTAATTGACGAGGGAATCACTCGGCAGGCACAATTAGATTCATGGAATAACTCTGCTATCGGGACTTGCGAGATCGGTGAAACAATGGAATTTGAACAGTTGCGTGACCAGGTTATGACACTGCCGATTGATGATCGCGCGAAACTGGTGCGAGACCTGATCGAGAGCCTTGACTGCGACATGGAATCGCCGGAAGGCGAATGCGTGCTGTCAGCAGCGTGGATTAATGAAATTGTCGAACGGTCCAACGCCCTGCATCGCGGCGAACTGGGATGTGACGACTGGCAGGTATCGCTGACTCGCGTCCGGGATCGGCTTGCAGACAGGAATCGCTCGTGAAACTTCACATCTGGCGAGCGGCGGAAGAGGAACTCGCAGAGGCGGCACTGTGGTACGAGAAACAGCGTGAAGGCCTCGGCTCCGAGTTTCTGGAGGAGGGTGAGCGATGTATGCAGGGGTTACTGATGGATCCGGCTCGCTTCCCCTTGCTGGAAACGGTGCCGGTTGACCGGTCCATACGACGAAGTCGATTGAACCGTTTTCCGTACGTCATTGTGTTTGAAACACTGTCCGACACAGTGGTCGTGCTTGCTGTCGCCCACCTTCATCGTGACTTCAGCCGGTTAGTTTGTCGTTCCTCAGACGGTTGACGACTCGCCCCTCTATTGAACGACCAGGCATAGTGGTGCAGGTTCGAGTTTGGACAGTCACGAACCAGCCTACGGAACTGAACCCCGCCAGAGCCACCGCCCCCGCCGAGTCTCCACCAGTCACGCTGGCAAAGTTCGACGGCCCCACGCTGAACAGAGACTATCCAAACACAATGCAGGCGACGAGAGCCAGAACGATCCCGGCGACGATTCCACGACAGTTCCCGTCGATTCAAGACGAACTCTCGATTGCAGCTCGTTCAGTCATCCTCTCGAAACACTGGCAGAGCCAGTGGCACACATGATCGCCACCAATCGCCAGTGCCACCCAGCCGCCGTCCGCCCCCTGCAACCTTGACCCGGTTGCACCGCTGATCATCGGATGGGCAGATAGAACGCTTACGACGAGCCAGCAGTGGCACCCTGCCGTGGGCACCACACCCAATTGGCACGCCTAACCGGCGGCGGTCGGCGCAGCGATTTTCCTCATAGTGCAGGTATACGCGCAACAAGTTCTTGAATGTCTGCTTTCAAGTCCCCATCGTCGTTCTCGCGCAGCGTCTCTGCTATCGCTGAACGTACCGCGGCTGCTTCACTTGAGCTACTATGCCAGAACTCTGAAGGAACAGCTTTCAGAGATGCGATTAACTCACCGTCGTACATGTCACCCGCGAGCGGATCAAGTCGTAGACGTGAAACAGCGATCGGAATGATCGCATCCAGGTACAGTTGCTGTCTGCACGCCCGACACAAGTTTCCGTCACTGAGTTCATCGATCGGCGTATCGCGAATTGCTTCGTACCATTCGTCAAGTGGTGACGAACCGGGTTGCCATTCACCGCCAGCTTGTTTCTTCTCCAAACTGCGAAAGGTAACGGGAGCCGTCATATTCCAACTCCTCGTGTGCTGTCTTCGATCTGCTTGATGAGTTCCAGCGCCCGCTGGCGAGCTGTGACGCCTGCGGCGTCAGTCGCACCCTCCAGTGTCTTCGCGTGTTTTCGTAGCCCACGAAGAGAATTGTTCATTTCCTGAAGATGATCCCAGTATCCGCCGCCTGGCTTCGGTACTGGATTTCCAGCCATGTCCTTCAGAGTGCCAGTGAAGTCGTGGGGGTTGAGATGTCCTCTCTCGATGTTGCCGATTTTCCGAACCGCAGATTCTTGGGCCTGCGTTAGCGGCCTCACTGTCACCTTTGGGGCACCGAATCCGGTACTGCAGTTGTGGACGAGGATTCCGGATTGCGCGATGTGGTAGACGTGTTCGACCTGGACTTCCAGGGTGTAGACGGTTTCGACGTCCTGGCGGTGGGTGATGTCGGTGACGGTGGTAGTTCCGTCCAGGAGCTTCAGGGTTTCTCCGGGGACGAGTTCTCCGGCGGGGATGAAGGCCTGCTGGTCTTCGCTCCAGAAGCGGTGGTCGGGGGTGACTCCGATTCGCTCGCCGTTGGATGTTTCGAGGTCCAGGATCGTTGGTGCGTCGTGGTGGCGGTAGATGCCGGTGACTGATTTGCCTGGACCAGCTCGGATCTCCGGGCACTCCCGGATGGAGTCCACTCGAACCGGACCGACGATGCCGATTCGGCCGAATTCGACCGGAATCACGGCTCCCTCTTCCGCGTTGTGTTCCGTCAGCCATGACTGAGGTCTCAGCAGATCGATCTCGATCAACGCTCCGCTGGAGTGCTGACCGGTCAGGCGGATGTGTCGCCATGATTCCGGATCGACCGTGGTTCCGAACGCCAGGTCTGCGGATTCACCGGGATTGACTCCAGGGACGTTGTCTCCCAGGTGGATGGAATCGATGGGTTTTGTTGAGAGCTGATACGGCGACTGCTGCAGGTGCATCGCCACGCAGAATGCAAAAGCCGACATCATCAAACCGATGATCCACCACGTCCGAGCGTTGCTCGCATCAGGAAGACGCTGACCCGCACGACGACGAGGTGCAGTCTTCGGTATGACTGCGACATCCTCCGACGGTGTCGGACCTGTCGCCCGCAAATCAGTTGCGGGCTCAAGTAACGTGGCTGTGGTCACATCGGAAGCCATTTGTGACAGCGTCTGCATAACAATGGGGGCTCCAACAGTTGCGATTGACCGTCCAACGGCAGGCTTCTTCATGCAGTCAATCTGCGACGATAAAACGAAGAAGTAACTCGTTTCGATAATCGGGGAACGGCGGTTTCTTTGCTTCTTGTTCGACGTATTCAACCACTACTGCCCTCCCAATGAGATCAGCGGTAGATACGCCGTTCAGTGGCCAGTTTGTCGTTCTTCCAGAGTCGCTTCTGACTTTCATCAGTGGCCAATCGCCCATTGGCCCTCTAGTCGTGCCGACAACCACGCCATCGATTCGTTGAAGTGGTATGTCGCCACGTTCGATCGCGTCCCACCATTCGTCAGAACCAACCAAGCCATGGGTTATCTTGAGCCCCAGTTCGGTGTTCAGCGATGCATCTCGGATGTCACGAATCAGATCGTGATCGGATCGCAGATCGTAAAGAACACTCATGGGGTGAAGATCTCTACCAGCGAGTCGGTCAGGTTCTTCATATCGACGAAATAGCCATCCTTGCCCAACGGCATTGTTGGCGTGTTGTCGATCCCAGGATACAAGTCATCAAGTGCGCTCTTGGGGACTTGGGTCTTCGTCAAGAAGAAGTCGTCGCCGTTCTTGCCCCATGTCTTGGCTGTATCCAACGCGTCCGCCTTTGAACCGTAGAACCACTTCCCAGGCTGGCCTGTAGGTGAAAGTGTTCCTGACGGTGAGTGGTATCGGTTGCCACGAAGGATGATATCGTCGAGTTCACGCTTCTCGACGATCCGCCAGACGTCGACCATTTCTCCCTTCGGAACTCCGTATCCGGTATTGCAGTTGTGGACGAGGATTCCCGATTGAGCGATGTGATAGACGTGTTCGACCTGGACTTCGAGGGTGTAGACGGTTTCGGTGTCTGGTCGCGTCGTGATGTCGGCGAGCTGGGTGGTTCCGTCCAGGAGCTTCAGGGTTTCTCCCGGGACGAGTTCTCCGGCGGGGATGAAGGCCTGCTGGTCTTCGCTCCAGAAGCGGTGGTCGGGGGTGACTCCGATTCGCTCGCCGTTGGATGTTTCGAGATCCAGGATCGTTGGCGCGTCGTGGTGGCGGTAGATACCCGTGACTGACTTGCCTGGTCCGGCTCGGATTTCGGGGCACTCTTGGATGGAGTCCACTCGAACCGGACCGACGATGCCGATTCGGCCGAATTCGACCGGAATCACGGCTCCCTCTTCCGCGTTGTGTTCCGCCAGCCATGACTGAGGTCTCAGCAGATCGATCTCGATCAACGCTCCGCTGGAGTGCTGACCGGTCAGGCGGATGTGTCGCCATGATTCCGGATCGACCGTTGTTCCGAACGCCAGGTCAGCAGATTCCCCGGGATTGACTCCGGGGACGTTGTCTCCCAGGTGAATGGCGTCGATGGGCTTTGTGGAGAGCTGATACGGCGACTGCCGCAGGTGCATCACCACGCAGAACGAAAACGCCGAAACCATCAACCCGATGATCCACCACGTCCGAGCATTGCTCGAATCAGGAAGCCGCTGACCCGCACGACGACGAGGTGCAGTCTGTTTCGTACCGAAAACCTCGACGGACGATTCCGATGCGGCAGTCGGCGAAGCAGCGGCTGGTTCGAGGATTGTGGTTGCAGTCATATCAAAAGCCCCTTGTGATCGCCCCTGCATAACATTCGGTGGCCCCTCTTCCGTTCTACTAAGTATGCATCCAGTCGGAAGGGAGTGATTCGGAACTGAGATACTGTGACAACCCTGCAAGTACATCGGGGAAGTGTTGCCTCAGTACAACCGCATCATGTGCCAGTACTGATTCG
>JADHNX010000447.1 GCA_016779365.1 Planctomycetaceae bacterium | reverse complement strand
GGCGGTGACTTTCGTGGGCGGCTTCCATGAAGCCGAAGAGTTCGATGGTTTCTTCAGGCTCGATCGGCAGCTTGCCGGTTTTGAAGAACTTTGCGATCTCCGTGGCGACGTTCTCGTAACCCTTGTACCGGGACTTTGGGACGACTCCGTTGACTGGTGCCGGGTAGCCGTAGATTCCGGCTGGAGCCACTCCCTTGTCGCCAAAGACGGTCGCGCTGTATTTCGGCTTGCCGCGTCGGATGCCACGGTAAGAACCGATGCGACCGTCCTTCCAGACTCCAGTGATCAGTTCTGTATCGTCGGTGCGAGCACGCGTGACGGAAACGGCTCCGGGCCCCATGATCGTGTAAAGCGTGTCGAAGCTGTGAATGGCGTGCCAGAAAAGGTCGGGGTGATGGTCGACCGTCGGACAGCCTCCGTAGACGTTGCAGCCGATGACCTCTCCGACTTCCGGGTGATTCTTCATGTCGAGGAAGCCGGGGCTGTAGCGATGTTGCGAGCACGAAAATACCGGCGTGTTGTATTTTTTCGCCAGATCGAAAATCGCAATCACATCTTCCAGAGAAGCCGCCATCGGTCGTCCGATGTAGGTTGGCTTGCGAGCGTTCAAGGCTTGCTCAGCCAGTTCCAAATGAGCTCGACCGTCGATGGTCATGATGATCACGGCGTCGCACTTTGTCAGGACGGCATCGATGGAATCTTCGATCGACACGCCCTGCTCGATCAGGCGAGGTTCCCAGCGTTTGATGTCCACCAGCGTTTCTTCGATGTCCGGGCTGCCGCCCCGCCAGGCCGCGACGACTTTCAAACCGGCCAGGTCCGGATTGTCGGCGGGCGGTTTGTGCCAGTCCTGGGTGAACGCCAGAGACTGATAATTGTCAAAGCCAAGGATGCCGACTCGAACCGGCTCGGCGGCGCTGGTTCTGACCTCACCCAGCAAACACAGCAGCAACGCAAAACGAATGACCAGTTTCATGCTGAAAGCTCCGGCTCGAACTTGTCGCGGTTGGAATCAGACTCGTGCCGGAACTCTCGCCACTTCCTGCCGCGATTGTCCAGCGAGTGGCGGCTTGCTCCTGCTTCTTCACGGCGGCGGAATTTCAACTC
Organism: Planctomycetaceae bacterium; assembly: GCA_016779365.1. Taxonomy (GTDB): domain Bacteria; phylum Planctomycetota; class Planctomycetia; order Planctomycetales; family Planctomycetaceae; genus JABMPE01. The sequence goes on along the minus strand of JADHNX010000447.1, from coordinate 3,990 downwards.
ACTACTCACTTGCCGGGCGATGAGGCAGAATCTGCCAGCACCCAATTGTCGACCTTTGACACAACCTTGTTCTGAGTTGAAAACAGGTCGTGAAGCTGACGTCGAGCATTCATGGTTATGACCTCTCTGAAAGCAAAGGAACGTTGAATGAAGATCAGCATTACCTACTGCGTGCAGTGAAACTACACCCCTCAAGCCGCCGGTCTGGCGGATGCCATTCAGAAAGCGACGGGAGTCCAGCCTGAACTGATCAAAGGCGGCGGCGGAGTCTTCGACGTCGTTGTGGATGGAAACCTGATCTACTCCAAGCATCAAACGGCTCGCTTTCCCACCGATGATGAAATCCTGAGTCAGTTGAATTGAGGCGGCGGGTTTTCCGTTCGGCGTCGAAATCGCTCGGCTGAGATCTCAGGCCCAACGGTGGCCTGAGTGACGTCGATTTTTGTCAAGACCGCGTCGCAAGGCAGCAGGACCACCTCGCAGGATGTCTGTTCCGTCGTGTGTTTAATGACCTAAATATCGACGTTCACTGATTCGGCGGTTGGTTGACGATTGGAATTGCCGGTGTTAGGTTCCTGCCACCTTCGACGCGTGACTTGCGCCGATTCCACGCGCTTCTGGACGATTGCGGCGGGTCGGTTTCACATGTTGTTTGACAGTCAGTGCTTACGGGTGATTGGCGGGTTCCGCAACGGTCGTTCTTGCTGACTGAGAAGATGAAGATTCAGTGTGACCTGGAGTGATTGACAGGTTCAGGTCTGCAACGCTGTTTCCGGATTCGGCTTCAAGCCATCCGGCTCCCGGAGTTAGCTGGTTCCGCTCAGGTTCCGAAGCTGAATCGGGACCAGAGTTTACGACGACGCGAAATCTCTACACGAAGCTGTGGACCGGTTCGAGTTTCGAACTCAGGCTCCGTTAACAGAAAAATTAACGAAACGTTGGTTTGATGAAGCCCGCAAAGGGGCTGGAGAGGATTGATTCCGATGGCAGACACAAAGTACGTCTACTCGTTTGGTGGTGGTTCTGGCGACGGTGACGCCACGATGAAGCCGCTGCTTGGTGGAAAAGGAGCCAACCTGGCGGAAATGAGCCGCATCGGTCTGCCGGTTCCGGCTGGCTTCACGATTACGACCGAAGTCTGCACCTACTTCTACGACAACGGTCGTCAGTACCCGCCGGAACTGAAGGCGCAGGTCGAAGCCGCCATCGCCAAGACTGAAGAAGTGATGGGCGCGAAGTTCGGCTGCTCTGAGAATCCGCTGCTTCTGTCCTGCCGGTCGGGCGCTCGCGAATCGATGCCGGGCATGATGGACACTGTCCTCAACATCGGCATCAACGAAACCGTCGTGAATGCGCTGATCAAGCAGGCTGGTGCCGAGCACTTCGCGTGGGACAGCTACCGCCGCCTGATTCAGATGTATGGCGACGTCGTTCTCGGTCTGAAGCCGGAATCGAAGAACGATCCCGACCACTTCGAAGACATCCTCGACAAGGCTCGTGAAGCAGCCGGTGTCGATCACGAGAAGGACCTGAGCATCGACACGCTGAAGGACATCGTCACGCAGTTCAAAGCCGTGATTAAGCACGAAACTGGCAAGGACTTCCCGGACGATCCTCGCGAGCAGCTCTGGGGCTGCATCGGCGCTGTATTCGGCAGCTGGGGCAACGACCGAGCTGTCGTGTACCGCCGCCAGTACGGCATTCCTCACAGCTGGGGTACCGCGACCAACGTGCAGGCGATGGTCTTCGGGAACCTCGGCGACGACTGTGCCACCGGCGTCGGTCTGACCCGAAACTGCTCGGTCGGAACCCCCGGCTTCTGTGGTGACTACCTGATCAACGCTCAGGGCGAAGACGTCGTCGCCGGAACGCGGACTCCGAAGCGAATCGAAGAAACGCTCGCTCAGGATGCTCCTGAAGCTTTCGCACAGCTCGATGAAATCGGGAAGAAGCTCGAAAACCACTACAAAGAAGTGCAGGACATCGAGTTCACCGTGCAGCGTGGCAAGGTCTGGATGCTCCAGACCCGGAACGCCAAGCGAACCGGTTTTGCCGCTGTCCGCATCGCGGTCGACCTCGTTAACGAAGGTCTGATCGACAAGAAGACGGCTCTGGAAAAACGCCGTATTCCGGCTGACGACCTGAATCAGCTTCTGCAGCCGATCTTCGATCCAGCCGCCAAAGCCGCTGCTGAAAAAGAAGACAAGCTTCTGGCCAAGGGCATCAATGCCGGTCCAGGTGCGGCGACGGGACAGATCGTCTTCCACGCCAGCGATGCTGAAGAACAGTGGAACGCGGACAACAGCAAGCAGCTGATCCTCGTTCGCAAGGAAACAAGCCCGGAAGACCTGCGCGGGATGAAGGTCGCCAAGGGCATCCTGACGGCCTTTGGTGGTGCGTCGTCTCACGCGGCTCTCGTGTCGCGTCAGATGGGCAAGACCTGCGTCTGCGGCTGCTCGGCGCTGAACATCAACTACGAAGCCGGAACCGTCACCGTCGGCAGTACGGTTCTGAAAGAAGGCGACTGGATCTCGATCGACGGCTTCTCCGGTGAAGTGTTCGCGGGCCAGATCAACACGAGTGCTTCCGAAGTCATGGAAGTCCTCATGGGCAAGAAGAAGGCCGAAGATGCCGAAACTTACAGCCGGTACGCTCAGCTGATGGAGTGGGCCGACGAATTCCGGACTCTGAAAGTGCGAGCCAATACGGAATCGCACGACGCGGAAGCATCTGTCGCTCTCGGGGCCGAAGGCGTTGGCCTCTGCCGCACCGAGCACATGTTCTTCGATCACCTCGACGAAATCCGCGAGATGATCTTCTCGAAGACGCAGGCCGACCGTGCGAAAGCTCTGGCCAAGCTGCTGACGTTCCAGCGGGACGACTTCACTCACCTGTTCAAGGTGATGGGCGACCGACCGGTCACGATTCGTCTGCTCGATCCGCCGTTGCATGAATTCCTCTCGGAACACCACATGCACGACGATCCGACGCTGGCCGGCAAGCTGGCTTCGACATTCGGTGTCACCGAAGAAGAAGTGAAGCGTCGCGTCGAAGAGCTGGTCGAAACGAACCCGATGCTCGGCCACCGTGGCTGCCGTCTGGGAATCGTGTATCCGGAAATCACCGCAATGCAGGCTCGGGCGATTCTCGAAGCGGCTTGCAATCTGAAGAAGGAAGGCACGGAAGTGCATCCTGAAATCATGATTCCGCTGGCCGGCTACAAGACCGAGTTCGAAAATCAGGCAGCCATCGTTCGCGAAACTGCCGCGACGGTCTTTGCTGAGCAGGGCGTCGAAGTGAACTACAGCGTCGGCACGATGATCGAAATCCCGCGAGCCGCTCTGACAGCGGACGAGATCGCCGAGAACGCCGAGTTCTTCAGCTTCGGTACGAACGACCTGACTCAGACGTGTCTGGGCATGAGCCGCGACGACTACAAAGGCTTCATTGGCTACTACATGGAGCACGACATTGTCCCGGCCGACCCGTTCCAGACGGTCGACCAGACGGGCGTTGGCAAGCTGATGAAGATCGGCGTCGACGGCGGTCGTTCAACACGACCGGACCTGAAGATCGGCATTTGCGGAGAACACGGCGGCGATCCGAAGTCCGTCTACTTCTGCCACGAAATCGGCCTGAACTACGTGAGCTGCTCACCACGCCGCATCCCGATCGCCCGCCTGGCCGCCGCTCAGGCGGCCGTTGAAGCCAGCAAATAGGCTTCTTTGAAGGATCGCTTTGATCGACAACACTTGATTGACGGGCGAGGCAGTTTCGGTTGCCTCGCCCGTTTTTTTGCAGTGACCGTTGACGGTGTTCAATAGGTTGTCATGAGGCCGCGATGTCAGCTGGTCAAACGAAACGTTATCGACTTGGCTGCCCGGTATGGGCGTGTTCGGATTGGGTGGGGACGCTGTTTTCGACGAAAGATCGGAAGAAGTGGTTGAGTGAGTACTCGTCGGTGTTTGGGACGGTCGAGGGGAACAGCAC
>JADHNX010000446.1 GCA_016779365.1 Planctomycetaceae bacterium | reverse complement strand
GCCATTCTGTTGGCAGCCTTCGCGGCGTTCTTTGGCGTCCTGCTCTTCAACGGGCTGCCGCGACTCGCCCATCCGCTTTTCCGGACTCAGGCGTTTCGGCGAGTCACCAGTGATCAGTTTGCTCTGGTCGCCGAGTCTGACGATCCCCGCTTTGACGAGCTCCGCTTCGGTGTCATTACCACCGAGCACGGTGCGACGTCCGTTGAATCCATCGAACAGGACGCCTCGTCCGTCGCCATGCCGACTCTCCTGAAAGCGGCGGGCGTGTCTCTGGTCGTCCTCTCGTTGATTCCGCCAGTGCTGATCGCTCAGGCCAGAGCGACGACATCCGAGAATCCGCGAATCCATCCGATTCAAGACATGGACTTTCAGGCGAAATTCAAAGCACAAACGACTTCCCCGTTTTTTGAAGATGGACGCGCGATGCGACTACAGATTTCCGGCACTGTGGCACGCGGCGACATGCCGATCGATCCGGGCATCAGTACCGGTTACACATCGGATGTTCCGCCGGGACCTGAATCCTCTGAGTGGCTCGATTCGATTCCAACGTCGCCGACCATTGAACTGATGGCGCGTGGCCGCGAGCGGTTCAACATCTTCTGTGCGGCGTGCCATGGTCGAGGTGGTGAAGGTGACGGAATCGTGACCGTTCGCGCTCTCGAACTGCAGCAGGGCACGTGGGTCAAGCCGATCTCACTGCATGACCGGTCCGTCCGCGACCAGCCCGACGGCAGACTCTTCAACACAATTACCAATGGGGTCAGGAAGATGCCTGGCTACGCGTCACAGATTAAGCCGGAGGACCGCTGGGCCATCGTGCTCTACCTCCGAGCCCTTCAGAGCAGCCGTAACGCTCAGCCGGCCGATGTCCCCGCCGATGTCCTCGAAACCCTGCGGGAGACCAACTGATGTCTCACGCTCTTCATCCTGCGACCCATTCAGAAGCCTTCAGCGGGAAAGTAGCCGGACCGCTGAGATCGATCGGCCTGGGGTGCCTGATCGTCGCCGCGCTCATTGCCATCGTGTCGGGCAACGCGGCCGAGTTCTGGAGTGCATGGCTGCACAACTGGCTCTTCAGCATCACGGTCGGACTGGGAGCGTTGCTCTTTGTTGCCATTCAGCATCTCACGAAAGCAGGATGGAGTGTTGTTGTCCAGCGTGTTGCTGAGTGCCTGAGTGTGACCATCGGCCCCATCGCCTGGCTGGCCGTTCCAATCCTGGTCGCGCTGCTTGCCGGCAGTCATTCGCTGTTCATGTGGAATGATGCGACTCACGTCATGGAAGACTCGATCCTGAGCGGCAAGGCTGCGTGGCTGAATGCTCCATTCTTTGTCATAAGAACTGTGATCTACCTCGGCATCTGGTGGTGGTTTGCGCTGCAGTTCTACGAGGGTTCTGTTCGAGGCGACTGCAAAGACGCAGAAGACCAGCTTTCCCGCCTGCGTGCCAGAAGCGGACCACGGCTCATCGTTCTTGGTGTGACCATCACACTCGCATCATTCGACTGGATCATGTCACTCGATCCGCACTGGTTCAGCTCCATTCTGGGTATCTATCTGTTCGCCTCAGCCATGGTCGCCGGCCTCGCAGCTCTCACTCTCGTCGTCCTCGGGCTCAGGAAAATTGGATTGCTCCCCCAGGTTACGGTCGAACACCTGCATGACCTGGGAAAGCTGCTGTACGGCTTCAACTGTTTCTGGGCCTACATCGCATTCTCTCAATACCTGCTGATCTGGTATGCCAATATTCCAGAAGAAACCGGCTGGTTCTATCACCGCCAGATTCACGGCTGGGCTGAAGTCTCGCTGGTTCTCGTCGCCTTGCATTTTGTCCTCCCATTCTTCGGACTGATGTCGCGCGGAGCAAAGCGGCACGCCCCGACTTTGGCGTTCTGGTCGGTGATCATCCTGGTTGCAAACTGGATCGATCTGTATTGGCTCATCATGCCGAGCGTTGCCGGCCGGAGCGTCGCGCCGGGACTGGTAGACCTGTTGCTGGCGTTCGGCTTCATTGTCCTGACAGCTTCGGCATTTGTATCCGCCGCAGCCGGCCGTTCGCTGATTCCGCGCAACGATCCGCTGCTCAGTGAATCGCTGAAATTTCACAACCATTGAGTAACCCGAAGGGCTGATCCCTACCGGCCAACCATAAATCACGGCTGGTGGGAACTGGCCCGATAGATTTCGCGAAAGGCAATGTGACATGGTCGAGCCTCAAAATCTCAAGACATCAACAATCGCCCTCGCGGGATTTGTGAGCGCCGTGCTGACCTTCGTGGTCATTGTCGCAATCCAAGTGCTCTACCTGCAGATGGAGTCGTCACTGTCCCCGTCTACCGCACAGTCGGATCCTGCATCGCGAACGGACCAGCTTATTGCCGAACAGGAGGGACGTCTCGCGTCCTACGCATGGATCGACCGGCAACTGGGACTCGTACAGATACCGATTCAGCGAGCTATGGAATTGACGCTGTCCGAAGAGTCTCAGGAACGATTGGAGGCTGATGATGCTTCCAGGACCGATTAACTCCGCGAGGTGGTTTCTACACTTTGTCTTTCCGGCTTTGTTGTCACTCAGCGCGTCCGCAGTCGTCCACGCTGACGAGGCAGCATTGCCCAGCCAGCTTGAGGGTGTGGGCATTGAAGAACGCACGGGAGAACAAATTCCTCTGAGCCTGCGGTTCCGGACGCACGACGACCGGGCCGTGCGGCTGAGTCAGCTCATCAACGCTCGCCCTACAATCCTGTCGCTGAATTACTCTCGCTGCCCGCTCCTGTGCACACTGCAGTTGCAGGGACTTGTCGATGTGCTTCGCGAGATCGACCTCGTTCCCGGAACGGACTTCGATGTTGTCTCCGTCAGCATTGACCCTCTTGAAACCGTAGAGCAATCCGCGCTGGCTCGCGAGAAGCATCTGCGTGCCTATGGCGTCGCCGGTGCGGGCGAGGGCTGGCACTTTCTGACAGGCACGCGCGAGAACATCCGGCGCATCGCTGACGCAGTCGGCTTCCGATACGAGTATCTTCCGGAACAGAGAGAATACGCTCACGCTGCGGTCTTCATGGTGATTACGCCCGACGGTCGTGTGTCGCATTACTTCTACGGGGTGCAGTACGACCCCACTTCCGTGCGACTCGCACTGGTTGAATCGTCGGAAGGCCAGCTGGGCTCTGCGTTCGACCAGTTATTACTGTTCTGCTTCCACTACGACGCACAGGCAGGCCGCTATGGTCCGGTCGCTCGGAACATCATGAGTGCTGGCGGAGGACTGACAGTCGCTGTCCTCGCACTCTGGCTGGTGCCCGCATGGGTACGGCGCAGACAACGACGCTCGAGTGACAGTCTGCGTATTCCCAGTGCCAGTTCTAAAGAGGCAGCTCCCGCCGCAGCACCACACACACTTGCTCCGGCGCTGGTCATCCCCGCCATTTCGTCGTGGTTTCCGGAGTCCGCATCCTCGGTGTCCGACAATGTCGATTGGCTGTTCGGCTTCATCCTTGCAATCTGCGTCGTCTTCTTCCTGCTGATCGTCGGTCTGCTTGTCTACTTTGTCATTCGGTACCGCCGGACTGATGAACGTCGCGTCGGCAGCGGGCCCTCACACAACACAAAGCTGGAAGTCGCATGGTCCGTCATTCCCTTCCTGCTGCTCATGCTGATCTTCAGCTACGGGGCATATGGCTTCGTCCAGATGAGCAGCGTGCCGGACAACGCCTACGAGATTCGCGTCACCGCGAAGATGTGGTCGTGGTCCTTCCGGTATCCCAATGGCTATATCGATAACGAACTGCACGTACCCGTTGATCGGCCGGTGCGTCTGGTAATGAATTCGGACGACGTGATCCACAGCCTGTATGTGCCAGCGTTCCGAGTAAAACAAGATTTGATTCCCGGGCGCTATACGAAGATGTGGTTCGAGGCGACGCAGGCGGGCACATTCCCGCTCTTCTGTGCCGAATACTGCGGACAGCAGCATTCAGACATGATCACAAACGCCATCGTGCATCGTCCCGGCGAGTTTGATCGCTGGCTCGACGAGGCCTCGAATCTGTTGAAGACGCTGACGCCCGCAAAGGCCGGTGAAGTGCTCTACTCGCGACGCGGTTGCCGCCAGTGCCATTCGATCGACGGCAGTCGTCGAGTCGGACCTTCCTTCTATAACCTCTTCGGCAGCACGCAGAGGATGACCACGGGAGAAAATCTCGTTGTCGACGAGAATTACATCCGTGAGTCAATACTGGAGCCTCAGGCGAAGGTCCGAGAAGGCTACCGTCCCGTGATGCCGACCTACCAGGGGCAGTTAAAAGACGAAGAGCTGGACGCCCTGATTGAGTACATCAAGACATTGAAGTAGCCAGACATGTCAGCCACGACGCAACACGCAGGTGCCAATCGAATCCCGACCGTGGACGAGACTGCGCAGAATCACTCCAACTACCTGACGGCTTCGCGCGGGATTCGCTCCTGGCTGTTGACGCTCGATCACAAGCGAATCGGGGTGATGTACCTGATTTCGGTGCTGGGAGCATTTCTAATCGGTGGTCTGCTGGCGCTGGCGATTCGGCTGGAACTGTTGACCCCAGAGAAGACGGTCATGGAGGCCGACACTTACAACCATGCCTTCACACTGCATGGCGCGGTCATGGTCTTCCTGTTCATAATCCCAAGCATTCCGGCGGCGCTGGGGAACTTTGTGTTGCCAGTCATGCTGGGAGCAAAGGACGTTGCGTTCCCGCGAATGAACCTCGCCAGCTACTACCTGTGGGTCTTTGGAGCGGTCTTTCTGCTCGCAGCGATCGCCCTGAATGGTTTGGACACGGGCTGGACTTTCTACACGCCCTACAGCACGACGACAAACTCCAGTGTCATCACCGCAACGGCTGGAGTCTTCATCCTCGGATTCAGCTCAATCTTCACCGGGATCAACTTCATCGCGACCCTGCACACAATGCGGCCGAAGGGTATGACGTGGTTTCAAATGCCGCTGTTCCTCTGGTCGCTCTATGCCACTTCGATCATTCAGGTTCTAGCCACACCCGTTCTCAGCATCACGCTGCTTCTGCTGGTCGCGGAGAAAGCCCTCGGGATCGGTATATTCGAT
>JADHNX010000445.1 GCA_016779365.1 Planctomycetaceae bacterium | reverse complement strand
GCCTGGCGGACGACTCGGTTTTCAACTTCTTCTTTCAGTTTCGCGATCGCTTCGTCGATGGGCATCATGCCGAGGTCCGTGCCGCCCGTGTCCGAATCTGAAATGCGGTCTCGGACGGAAACCGAATTCTCTGCCTCGTCTTTCGGGCCAACGACCAGCATGTACGGAATCAGCTCGATCTGAGCGTCGCGGATCTTGGCGTTAACCTTCGCGCTGCGAGTGTCGGTTGAGACTCGGAAGCCTTCCGCTCGCAGACGGGCTTCGACTTTCTTTGCGTAGTCGGTCGTCTTGTCAGTGACTGGGCAGATGCGGATTTGCTCAGGAGCCAGCCACAGCGGGAAGGCACCGGCAAAGTGTTCAATGAGCATGCCAACGAAGCGTTCCATCGAACCGAACGGTGCTCGATGAATCATGACCGGGCGGTGAGGCTTGTTATCGGCGCCGGTGTATTCGAGGTCGAACCGCTCGGGCAGATTGTAGTCGAGCTGGACGGTTCCGAGTTGCCATTCGCGACCGATGCAGTCTCGAACCATGAAGTCTGCCTTCGGTCCGTAGAACGCGGCTTCGCCTTCGCACTCGGTGAAGTTCAGGCCGGAATCGACCAGCACTTTTCGAAGCGTTTCTTCGGCAGCGTCCCACAGCTCCGGCGAACCGACATACTTGTCGGACGCCGGGTCGCGTTTGGAAAGCTGCACGCGGTAATCGTCCAGGCCGACGGCGTCGAGCACGAATTTGACCAGGTCGAGGGTGTCTTTGAATTCTTCCTCGACCTGCTCGGGAGTGCAGAACAGGTGAGCGTCGTCCTGCGTGAGGCCGCGAACTCGGAGCAGACCATTCAGCTCGCCCGATTGTTCGTGTCGATAGACCGTGCCGAATTCGGCCAGACGCACGGGCAGGTCGCGGTAACTTCGCTGCTGCGATTTATACATCTGCACGTGATGCGGACAGTTCATCGGCTTGAGCAGGTAACGTTCCTGGCCATGCTCCCAGTTGTGCAGAATCTTTGCTTTTTCGTCGGACGATCCGGCATTCAACGCTTCGCTTGCGCAGCCGCAGCCGAGCAGTTCAGCCGTGCGACCGATTTGCTGTTCGTCTTCGGTGCTCAGTTCGTCGTCCTTGAGTTTCTGCTTCCAGTAGTCGACAAGCTGACCGGCGTTGTGGCCGAAGATCGGAGCGAACTGCGAATCCCGATAGTACGGAAAGTGGCCGCTGGTTTCGTAGAGTTCGGCACGGCCAATGTGCGGCGAGTAGACCGGCTGATAGCCGCGAGCCATCAACTCTTTCTTGATGAAGTCTTCGAGCAACGCTCGGATTGTGGCGCCTTTCGGCAACCACAGCGAAAGTCCCTGACCGACTTCCTGGCTGATCGCGAACAGACCGAGCTGCTTGCCGAGAACTCGATGGTCGCGGCGGCGAGCTTCTTCGAGCTGGTCGAGAAATTCCTTCTGGTCGTTCTTGCTGAAGAACGCGGTCCCGTACAGCCGCTGAAGATGTTTGTTGTCGGCGTCGCCTTTCCAGTACGCGCCGGCGACGCTCAGCAGCTTAAACGCTTTGATTCGGCCAGCGTCCGGAATGTGCGGGCCGCGACACAGATCAACGAACTCGCCCTGCCGGTAGAAGCTGAGTTCGCCGTGGTCGGCGAGGCCGGTTTCAATGTGCTCGCACTTGAGTTCCTGATTGAGGTCGCCGCAGAACTTCAACGCTTCGTCGCGGCCCATGTAGAAGCGTTCGAACGGCTCTGCCTCTTTGATGATCTTTTTCATCTCGGCTTCAATCTTCGGAAAGTCGTCGTCGCTGATCGGCGTTTCCAGATCGAAGTCGTAGTAAAAGCCGGTACCGGTGGTCGGCCCAAACGCGAGACCGACGCCTTTGTAAAGACGCATGACTGCTCGGGCCATGACGTGAGCACACGAGTGACGCAGCACTCCCAGCGCGGCGGCATCGCGAGTCGTGATCAACTTCAGATCGACCGGCTGGCCATCGACCTGGAGTTCTTCCAGCGGCCGCATGGCGTCGACGATGGTGTCGTTCACTTCGGCTGCGACCGTCGCGAGCGCGAGCCTTTCGCCAATCGACGCAGCGACGTCCAGAGCCGTGGTGCCGGCGTCAAATTCCTTGCTCGTTCCGTCGGGAAGGTTGACCTGAATCATGATGTTGGCTTGTGTTCGTAGTTAACGGATGTGGTGAAAACGGCATCAGGGATATGCCGCTAAATACTGATTCGGCGGTTTTTATCGCATCAGACCGAGCCAGACCAGTACCGGTTCAGGCTGAGCAGCGGAATGGCGCGGCAGATCAATCGCGTGAGAGTCGGTCTGGCAGCTCAGAGTCGTGTCCGTTGCGGCAGGACTGATCCTGTTTCACTGTCGCAAATCCGGCAAAAACTGAAAACACTGGTTCAGAAACAGAGCCAATTGGTCTCGTCAGGCGGGCGAGATCGGAATGAGGTCGAGCGTTTCAGCTTAAGCTGAAGATGAATCATCCCGTGTCTGCGGCAAATGGCCATGCTGGCTGTGCCGCTTAGAGGCGAGCTGGTTCACGGGATGCGCCGTCTTGAAAAATACGGGTTGCCGCGGAGCCTCTGTGTTCATCCTATGTCGCGAGCAGGTTTCCGATCATGGCGGCCGCCATCGCCGCCATCACCCCGTCTTCGATGAACGTGACTTTCGACATGGGAAGGTTGAACACGGTTCCCAGGCAGGCGCATTGGACTTTTCGTTTCTGAATCAAAGCCTGGGAGACTCCAAGGATGCCGACGAGCATAACGACCAGGGTGACGCAGTTCGTCGCGACCGGGGCGAGGCCGGTGAGGTAAGCGATGCCCAACGCGACCTCGATAAAGGGATAGGCATAGCCGTAAGCTCGGACGGGTCGAGCGACAACATCGTAGGTCTGAAATGCGTCGACGAATCCTCGCAGGTTGAGCAGTTTGAAAAACGAAAAGGCGAGGAAGAATCCGCCCATAAAGTGCTGCATCGATCGCATTCCGCTGAACGAGCCAGCCGTGAACTCCACCAGAGCGACGACCCCAACGAGATAAGCCAGGATCAACAGAAGCGGTTGATAAGTTTCGAGGAAAGACGTTTCTTCGTGTGCTGCGACCGGTTCGTCGTCGGAGATCGAGCCTAAGACTCGAAAGCCGGCACGGGACACGAGATCTGCAACGTTCGCCTCTGAGATGCTCTCACCCTCGACGGTCAACACTTTGCTGGGATCATCGGTGTCGACAGACCATTGTGAGATTGAAGCGTCGCCGTCCAGATATGGCCGAACTGCTGCCACACATTTTTCACAATTAAGGTTCGTCCGGTACTGCTGTTTGTTCATTGCCTCGTCTCCCTGAAATCCGCCCGACATCAGGATGATGATACCAGCCCAGGCACGATTCCGGTGAGTCGGGGAAGAATTGCGTGACCTCGGTCAGCTTTCCGGGCGGATCAGGCGAACGGCCAGAGCCAGACGGGAGTCGTCTTCGGGGAGGACGCTGCGGATGTCGAGGAGGACTTCGTCGTTGTGGATGCGGACGAAGACTCCGATGCGACCGGTGCGGAGTCGAATGGCCAGGTCGTCGGCTGAGAGCTTCTGATGCTTCAGGGCGATAACGACGGTGGGCAGTTCGACGGCGGGTAGTGAGCCGCCGCCGACCTGAGCAACGTCGTCTCGAATGCTGAGCCGCAAGCCGGGGACGTCGGCGATTTCTTCTTTGATGGCTTCCGCTCGGCTTTGCAGTTCTTCCGGCGTGGCAAAGAGCATTGCCTGTGTGGGAATTTCGGAGCGAGCTTCGTCGCGAACGTAGGAGTCCAGCGTCGCGCCGAGCGCTGCCAGCGTCAGTTTGCCGACTCGGACAGCTCGGGCCAGCGGATGGTTGCGAATCTTTGCGACGCAGTCGTCATTGCCGACGATGATGCCGCACTGCGGGCCGCCCAGAAGTTTGTCGCCGCTGCCGAGCACCACGTCAGCTCCGGCATTGATGCTGTGCTGGAAGGTTGGCTCGTACGGCAGCCCGGCTTCCCGAGTGTCGAACAAGGCTCCGCTGCCGATATCGTCGATGGCGATAATTCCATGCTGTTTTGCCAGAGCGAACATGTCGGCTTCATCCGGCTTCGAGGCGAAACCGACGACGCGATAGTTCGACGGATGCACGTGCATGATGGCGGCGGTGTCGGGGCCGATGGCCTTTTCGTAGTCCTGAAGGCTCGTGCGGTTCGTCGTGCCGACTTCGCGAAGGATGACGCCGCTGAGTTCGAAGATTTCCGGCAGACGGAACGAACCGCCGATTTCGATCAGCTCGCCGCGCGAAATAATGACTTCGCGACCGGCTCCCAGAGCCTGCAATGTCAGCAGCGTGGCGGCTGCGTTGTTGTTAACGATGAGCGACGATTCGCAACCGGTCAGCAGTTGAAGTGTCGAGTTGAGCTGGTAGCCGCGGTAGCGCCGGTCGCCGGTGGCGATATCGACTTCGGCGTTGCACGCCCCGGCAGCATCATGCAACGCCTGCTTCGCACCTGCCGACAACGGTGCTCGACCAAGGCCGGTGTGAAGCACAACGCCCGTGGCGTTGATGATTCCCTGCACGCGTTCGAGCTCAGCCTTGTGAGCAATTCCGACGACGGCTTCGAGCAGCTCAATCCGCAGCAAATCTCTGACGGCATCCGCGTCTTTGTCGCAGCCTTCACCATCTGCTGTTTGCAGTTGCTTCCGCAGCGCTGCTCGTTTCTCGTCGATCGCCTGCCGCACCCACTGCGTGACAAAGAGTCGGCCATGCCCGGCATTCAGCTCAACAATCGCCGGTTGCTCCAGCAGGTCGGTGACGGACGGAAGGTATCTGAGCATGATGGAAGATCGGTTTTCTGGCATCGAGTACGTTTCCGGTCAAACTGGCTCGGCAGTTCGTTCAGGATTTCCGCGAGTCTACGTCAGCCGGTTGGTAATTTCAGCAACGGTGACTGATTTCTCGACTGGCTTTGCGATCCGGAGACGCCGTCGCGACAATGCTCCGAAATCTCTCTCAGGCATTTTTAACGAGCCATTCATGACCGCTCAGTTTGTCACTCAACGCCGCGTCGAGTTTTCGCATACCGACATGGCCGGAATCATTCACTTTTCGAACTACTA
>JADHNX010000444.1 GCA_016779365.1 Planctomycetaceae bacterium | reverse complement strand
ACACATGAGCGGTCACGTGACGATGCTTGTCGTTGGCGAGGAAGGCTGGCCTCTGGATGAAGAAGGCAAGGCCTCGGCCAAGCTGGAACAGGCCGTTGAGCTGATTAATTCCGGAGTGCCGCTTCAGATTCTTAAAGAGTTCGAATGGCTGAGGCTGCTCGGTCTGGAACATCGCGAACGGGACGTGCATCGGTTGTTCACCCCGGCGATGTTGCAACAGAAACTGGACATTCCGGTTGGAGTGGTCCGTCGATGGGAGCGGCTTGGCCTGATCGAACCGGTGCAGCGAGTGTTCCGGTTGCCGTATTTCGACTTCCAGGAAGTCGCAGCCGTGCGACGTTTGCAGGAGATGCTCAAGTCGGGAATTCCTCGTGACCGCATTGAGCAAAGCCTCGTCGGGTTGCGGCATCTGCTGCCGTCGGTCGATCGGCCACTGGCACAGCTTGAGATTCTCGCGCGAGATTCCCGAGTCGTTTTTCGAGACGAGAAGGGGCTTGTCGAAGCTCGCACCGGACAGCGCGTGCTTGATTTCGAACCGGTTTCAAAGGTCGATTCACACGTAGCGGAAACTGGTGACGAAGCTGCCGATCTGACCGATTCCGGAAATGCCGATGGGCCGAGCACAATTCCGTTGCCATCGTTCGGTGTCGTTTCCGAGACGAACCCATCGAACTGGAATGCGGAAGAATGGTTTGACCACGGCTGCGAATTGCTGGGGGATGACGAGATTTCAGGAGCAATTGAAGCGTTTCGAATGGCACTGATGCTGTGTCCGGACGACGCCGAGATTCACTTTTATCTCGCCTCGGCGTTGTACCGGATCGGAAATACGGGCGGGGCGATGGAGCGTTACCACGTCGCTGTTGAGCTGGACCATGATTATATCGAAGCATGGACTCAACTCGGGTGCCTGAGATTTGAAGAAGGCGATGCAGCGGCAGCGGTCGAAGCATTCGACATTGCACTGACCTGCCACGTCGACTACCCGGACGCCGTCTACCACAAGGCGACGGTTCTGTCTGAACTCGGACGCGACGACGAAGCCATCGCCTTATGGAAACAGTATCTCAAGTTTGACCAGGACGGCCCCTGGGCGGACGCCGTGCGAGAACGTCTGGAAAGTGTCAACGTGCCGGAAACGTCGATTGAAATTTTGACGGAAGATGTCGGCAACGAAGACGCTCCTTTCTGACAGATGACACCCCAGTCAGGTCTGGGCGAAGGATTGATGGACGTGACTATTTCGCAGCGAGAGTTTGCCGAGCAGGTCGTGCGGCAATTGACGGATGCCGGTTTCACGGCGCTGTGGGCTGGTGGCTGCGTTCGGGATTTGCTGGTTGGTCGCGAACCCAAAGACTACGACGTCGCCACGAACGCTCGCCCCGAGCAGGTCCGGGATGTTTTCGGAAAGCGACGAACGCTCAGCGTGGGCGAGAGTTTCGGAGTGATCGTCGTACTTGGGCCAAAGTCTGCCGGACAGGTCGAGGTCGCCACGTTTCGGACCGACGGTTGCTACATCGATGGTCGACGACCTGAGTCGGTCGTGTTCAGTTCCCCCGAAGAGGACGCTCAACGTCGAGACTTTACGATCAACGGAATGTTTTACGACCCGCTGAAAAAGCAGGTGCTGGACTTCGTCGGCGGCGAGAAAGATCTGGCGGCGGGAGTGTTGCGGGCAATCGGTGATCCTCACTCGCGGATGGAAGAAGACAAACTGCGAATGTTGCGTGCTGTCCGGTTTGCCGCGACGTTTGAGTTCGACCTGGACGAAGCAACTGCTGACGCCGTTCGCTCAATGGCCGATCAGATTTCAGTCGTGAGTGCCGAGCGGATTGCTCAGGAACTGCGGCGCATGCTGGTCGACAGGCACCGCGCTCGAGCGATCGAGCTTTGTCACGAAGTTGGTTTGCTCGTTCGAGTTCTGCCTGAACTCAAATCGGTAACTCAGGACTCCAGCCGCTGGCGACGACTGACAAGCCGTTTGAGACTGCTGGTCGAACCGAACGTTGCACTGGCGTTTGCCGTGTTGCTGGATGCTGCTGGCGATTGTGCCAGCGAAGGCGCGTGTGCCGTTTCAAAGTTGGCGGACCAGGCTGGGCGGCGACTGAAACTTTCCAATCAGGAAATCAATGAAGCTGGCTGGTTGCTGAAACATCGCCGTTCACTCGACAACGCGTCGACGCTGCCTTTGTCAACGTTGAAGCGAGTTCTGTCTCAGCGGCTGGCAGCAGACCTGATCGCGCTGATCCGCGTCCGGGATTTGTCGAACGACCGGCATCCGAACGACGCCATTTTCTGCGACGACTACCTGCGGACGACGCCGAAGGCGATTCTCGATCCGCCACCGCTGATCTCCGGCGACGATCTGATCAAAGCGGGATTTCGACCGGGACCGCAGTTCAAGGAAGTTCTTGATCGAGTTCGCGATGCTCAGTTGAACCTTCGAATCACGACCCCGACAGAAGCCATGAATCTGGCGGCTGAGCTGGCGGATGGCATTTGAGAAGTCGTCGAAGCTCGTTCAGTGTGCGGCGTTGCGTAGTGGATCACTCGCCGGAATAATCCGCCGACGCTTAGGAACGTGTTCAGAATAACTTCCCGAATTGACAATGCAGAAATTAACCACAGAGAACACAGAGTTTCCCGTGAGAGATGTTTCTCCGTGATCTCTGTGCCTCTGTGGTTAGAAATCTTCAACACGAAACAGGGAAGTAATTTCAGGCACATTCCTTAGTGGTCGAGTTCACAAGTTCGTATGGGTTACCCTCTGCGAATTCGCGAACTCGACCACTTAGGACGAGATGGGATGCTGCTGTCGAGTGAGCACTGCCCATTAAAGAATTCGAGGTCGGTGGGCGATGCTCACCCTGCATCGGCGGCACTTGCTTGCTGCCTTGGACGGAATCGTGATGAGTGATGATTCGAACGCTGCTGCTGGAAATGCGTCATGGAAAAGACGATCGCTCAATGAGCGGGCTTTTCAGGTGTTGAATGCCGCAACGACTCAACGAAAGTATGAAAGTCTCGGCGTGGCTGAACTGCCGTTGGCATGCGGAGCGACGGTGATCGATTTCGGAGTCGACACGTCGGGGAGTCTGCAGGCTGGATTACTGCTCGCACGTCTTTGCATGGCCGGGCTGGGAGAAGTGACGCTGGCACCGGGGCAGGTCGACGGGCTCGGATTTCCGACGGTGCAGGTCCAGACGGACGATCCGGTCGAAGCGTGCCTGTTGAGTCAGTACGCCGGGTGGCGGGTTTCAGTCGGCGACTACTTCGGGATGGGGTCTGGACCGATGCGGGCGGCGGCGGCTCGCGAGGAACTGTTCGAGAAACTGCCGTGGGATGAGTCGCCAGAAAGCGTGCTCGGAGTTCTTGAAGCGTCGAGTTTGCCGGACGAAAAAGTCGTCAGCTATCTGGCAGAACGTTGTGGGGTCGCTCCGAACGGTGTAACGCTGGCAGTCGCTCCAACGGCCAGTATGGCGGGAACGATTCAGGTCGTGGCTCGATCGGTAGAAACGTCACTGCACAAGCTGTTCGAACTGGGCTTCGATGTGCAGCGGATCGTGAGTGGTTTCGGGACAGCTCCGCTGCCGCCGGTCGCGAAGGATGACCTGGCGGGCATCGGACGAACGAACGACGCCATCCTGTACGGTGGCCGAGTCACCTTGTGGGTAACCGGCGATGATGAATCGCTGACACAGATCGGTCCGAAGGTTCCGGCGTCCGCCGCAGAAGGGTACGGGAAGCCTTTCATCGATATTTTCCGTGAGGCCGGTCACGACTTCTACAAGATCGACCCGATGCTTTTCAGTCCGGCTGAAATCATTTTTCACAATATCGAAACCGGCAGCGCGTTCTGTTTCGGAGATGTGGCTCCGGCTGTGTTACGTCAGTCGTTTGGTGTGTGATCGCATCGCTTTCCGTGTGCTACTGGCTCTGCCAGTGTTCCTTTTTGCTGTTCAAGCCTGAGGGTGTCGCTCCTGTTGTTGTCGGCAGGACTGCACTGGCAAAGCCGGTGACACACTTCACAGCTTTCTTGAAGATGTTCCGTAACCCGGTCGGCGTGGGAGCTGTGTCGCGTGAGAATTGGAATCCTGGGTAACGAAGGGAGCTGGTACGGCGACGACATTTCTCGCGCTGCGACCGAACGGGGTCACGAGTGTGTCCGCGTTGAGTTTCCTCTTGTCTCGGTGTCGTGCGGCGAGCCTGGTCATGCCGGCAGGAAGGTCGCCAACAGTGCCGAGCATGACCTTGCCTCTTTCGACGCGGTCATTGTTCGCACCATGCCGCCTGGATCTTTGGAGCAGGTCGTTTTCCGGATGGACGCACTGGCTCACCTGGTTGCCGCCGGTGTAACCGTTGTTAATTCTCCACGGTCGATGGAGTGTGCTGTCGACAAGTTTCTGACGACCGCTCGTCTTGAAGCGGCGGGGCTGACTGTTCCCGCGACGGTGACGTGTCAGGATTCAGAAACAGCGATGGCAGCGTTCCAGCGGCTCGGTGGTGACGTTGTTGTGAAGCCGTTGTTCGGAGCGGAAGGGCGGGGGATCTGTCGCGTCAGTGATCCGGATATTGCCTTTCGAACCTTTCGCACTCTGGAACGCACAGGGGCGGTGCTTTATCTCCAGGAATTCATCCGGCATCCTGGTTTCGATGTCCGTGTGCTGATCCTGGATGGCCAGATCCTGGGAGGAATGAAACGCACCTCGATCGACGACTTTCGAACGAACGTGTCGCGGTCTGCTCGGACCCAGACGCATCAGGTGACGGATACCGAGTCCGAAATGGCACTTGTCGCTGCTGAAACTGTGGGGGCGAGAATTTGTGGAATCGATCTGCTGTACGACGAGACCGGGCGTTGCTTTGTGATCGAAGTGAACGCCGTGCCGGGTTGGAAGGCATTTTCCAGAACGAATGGCGTCGACGTGGCCGGACGGTTGATCGCCAGTCTGGAATGCGGCGAATCCGTGCAACGATAATGTCGCGAAGTAGCTGGTCGATGGCAGGGATGACCGCCTGGCAAGCAGCGGCGTCGTTGCACTGCCGTTTCCTGCGAACTGGAGACGATCAGCGCTTACACTTCTTGCATTTACAAGTGTGGCTGTGGTCGTCGAAGAAGTGTTCGTAGTC
>JADHNX010000443.1 GCA_016779365.1 Planctomycetaceae bacterium | reverse complement strand
GGCACGCTCACGGCGTTCTTCCTGTACTGCCGACCGGTCGTAAATCCGGAAATGATCAAACGACAATTCTCTGGCGTGCACGGATTTCTTGTCGAAAAGTGGCAGTTTGACAACCTCTATGACGCTGCCTTCGTCAGGCCATCTCATATTGTTGGCCGGTGGTGTGCAGGCTTCGATAAAAATATTCTTGACGGGATCCTTCACGGAGCGGCTAAGGCAGCCGTCTGGATCGGAACCGTCGACAGAAAGTTTGACGAGACGATTGTGGATGGGCTTGTGAATGTCGTTGGAAATGTGACTCGCTCCGTTGGAATGAGCCTCACCGTATTCCAGACCGGAAAAATGCGGCAGTATGTGATGTTCATCGCGATCAGCGTAGTCGCCTTGTTTGCTCTGCTGTTTGCATTCATGCCCAAGGCGTAAGTAGTTCAATAAACGGATTCAACGGGTTTCGACTCCGAGGTCAGAACGGTCATCATGGATAGCATCCTAGGTCTGTCACTTTTAATTTTCATGCCGACAATCGGTGCGCTTGCGCTCGCTTTACTGTTCAACAGCAAAGCCGTGGAAGCAATGCGAGTCTTTACCCTTGTCGTCACGGCAATTACGTTCGTCTTGACGCTCTTGCTGTGGTCGAAATTCGACGCGATCGACCCCGGAATTCAGCCGGCAGTTGACGGAGTACGGGGTGTATCTGCTGAGTGGATTGGTTCCTGGAACATTCATTATCGACTCGGATACGACGGGATCAGTCTGCCACTGGTAGTCCTGACCAGTTTCGTCAGCATGCTGGCTGCGATGGCATCGTGGAGCATCAACAAGCTTCACAAGGGCTACTTCATCCTGTTCCTACTGCTGGAAACAGGGATGCTGGGAGTCTTCCTGGCCCTAGACTTCTTCCTCTTCTACGTTTTCTGGGAAGTGATGCTGCTGCCGATGTATTTCCTGATTGGAGTGTGGGGCGGCCCACGACGAGAATACGCAGCAATTAAGTTCTTCCTCTACACTTTGGCCGGCAGTGTGTTGATGCTGATCGCCATGCTGATGTTCTACTTCGGCGGTGGTAATGAGTTCAACATTCTCAGACTCACTCAGATTGGTCAGGGCAGCGTTCCCGGCCTGCATTTTGACGAGTTCACGCAAATCACAGCGTTCATTCTGCTCTTCATCGGGTTTGCCATTAAAGTTCCGTGCTTCCCGTTCCACACATGGTTGCCTGACGCGCATGTAGAAGCACCAACTCCAATCAGTATGATTCTAGCTGGCGTGCTTCTGAAGATGGGTGGCTACGGAATTCTGAGAATCGCGTTTCCGATCTGCCCGGTCGGGGCGCAATATGCGGCTTACACGTTGGTCGCCATCGGAGTGATCAGCATCATCTATGGTGGATTTGCGGCGTTGTCTCAGACTGACTTCAAGCGGATGGTTGCTTATAGCTCTGTCAGCCATATGGGTTACGTTATCCTCGGTATGGGCGTCTGGAAGATTACCGCTGAGAACGGGATCATGGTAACTGCTGGACGCGACTACTGGCTGATGGGCATGAACGGGGCGATGTTTCAAATGATCGCCCACGGTGTTTCCTCGGCCGGGATGTTCTTTATGGTCGGTGTGATCTATGACCGGGTTCATCACCGCGATCTGAATCAGTTCGGCGGCCTGTTCGGACTGATGCCGTTGTACTCGGGACTTGCTGCTGGAATCTTCTTCGCCGGACTTGGTTTGCCTGGTCTCTGCGGATTCATTGGTGAGGTCTTCGTTGTGCTGAGCACCTGGAACTTCTCGCCAGTCCTGGCAATCGTGGCCGCTTCAGGTGTCATTATCACTGCCGGCTACATTCTGTGGACTCTCCAACGAGTTTATCTCGGAGCCGAGTACAAGGGGCCTCACGCAGAAGAAATCACCCCGATGAATGCACGCGAAGCAACCATCGCTATCACACTGTTAGTTATGGCTGTTGTTCTCGGTGTCTACCCAAACCTGATGTTCGACGTGATGAATGGCTCAATGGCGGAAGTGGTTGACGGAATGGACGCTGGATTACGGGCGGCACAGCAATCTGGTGTTTCCATCACTGCCGTACCAGTTCCGTAAACTAAATAAGCAGCTTGTCCTTCACTAATCTCGGACGAATGACTTTAAAGACATATCCCTCATGACTTCATTCGGGACACTCCTCAACAACCTGATCAACGATACGGTGCAGACTTCGCTCTGTCACTTTGCGCCGGAACTTGCGCTGAGTGCCACGATCATCTTGCTGCTGCTGTTACGTTTGTTCGGCTCGGCCGATCGCTGGATTCCTCCCTACTTCACAACGCTCGTCGGGGCACTGGTTGCTCTTGGGTTTTGCGGGACGCAACTGCTTGATCTGCTGAACAGTTCTAAGGAACCAGAGCCGTTCTTTACCGGGCTACTTGTCTTTGACCATTTCGGAGCATTCGTTCGAGGGCTGCTGGCTCTGTTTCTTGTGCTCGTGGTGGCGCTGACCGTCCTCACCGGAATCCCGGACCGTGAAGATGGACCAGACTTTTACACGCTGATGCTTGGTTCGACGATCGGCATGATGATCATGGCTTCCGCCAACCACATGCTGATGTTTTTCGTCGGAATCGAGATGGCGAGTGTCCCAGGCTATGCAATGGTTGCATTCCTTAAGGGGAACCGAAAGAGCAGCGAAGCGGCCTTCAAGTACGTGGTTTACGGAGCCGGTGCTGCTGGCGTCATGCTTTACGGCATCAGTCTGCTGACTGGCATTCTTGGAACGGCAAGCCTGCCCGAGATGGCCAATCATCTGGCCATCGTTCTTGGAGATGCTGGTGGTGCTGGCACGGCCGAAGGCCGAACGGTGCTTCTGGCAGTGCTGATGGTTTTGATCGGGCTTGCTTTCAAACTATCACTCGTGCCGTTTCACTTCTGGTGCCCGGACGTTTTCGAAGGAGCGTCTGCCGAAGTTGCCGCCTTCCTGTCGGTCGCCTCGAAAGGTGCGGCGTTTGCACTTCTCGTACGATTCTGCTTGGCACTGGTCGGCAATAATCCGGATGCGTACCCGGATTTCACAACCGGTATCGGCCTGGGTCTGGGAGCAATTGCAGCAGTCACGGTGACCTTTGGAAATCTTGCTGCCTACTCGCAGACTAATGTCAAACGGCTATTGGCCTACTCAACGATCGCTCATGCGGGCTTCATGTTGATGGCTGTGTCCGCTCTGATGGTGGTTATGTCAAAAGGTTCTTCGGTTAAAGGCTTTGACGTAGCAGAAGCCAGCCGAATGTGTGTGGAAGGGCTGCTCTTCTATCTCTTCGTTTATCTGTTCATGAATCTGGGAGCGTTCGCGGTCGTGGCGCTGCTCAGGAATCAGACTTTCAGCGAAGAAATCGACTCCTTCAACGGAGTTGGCTGGCAGGCACCGGCTCTGTGCTCATGCATGGTTCTATGCATTTTCAGCCTTGTCGGACTTCCACCTTTGGGTGGTTTCTGGGGCAAGCTCGTGATCTTCATGTCGCTCTTCAATATTGCCAGCAACGTTCACTGGTTTATGTGGGTGCTACTGGTTGTCGGCGGGGCTAACACGGTCTTCAGCCTGTTCTACTACATCCGGATCCTGAAGGCGATGTTCATGAAAGAACCGCTGGAAGATGCTCGGACTGTTGAAGTGCCATCAACAATCGGTAACTACACTTTGTTAATTGCACTTCCAGTGTTGCTGCTCGGACTGTTTCCAACGTGGACGACCAGTCTGGCTCACGGAGTGGCCACTTGGTTAATCCCGTAAGGCCGATCGATTTCAGTTGTCGTCACCCCACAGGAAATGCCCCGTTCAGCTTTGAGCAAACCAAAGGCAAACTGTTCGAGAAGTACCGGAGTCTGGTTTCCAGCTATGAGTAATCAAGCGAGTCTGCAGATTCTGAATGACCTGCTGAACCGTGTTCGGTACAGCCTTCTCCAGTACATTGGCGAGAGCTGGCCGTGGACAGGCAAAGACGAGCAGGCTCGTAACGATGCGTTTATGGGCTTGGTTCGTCGACAGCAATTCAGCGCGGAACGGCTTGCATCGTTTCTGCTAGACCGTCGGGTGGTTGTGTCAGGATCAAATTATCCGAAGGACTGCTCTGAGTTGCATTTTGTCTCGCTCGACTTCGCCAAGAAGCGTCTCGTCGAAAACGGAACCGAGGTTGTTGCTGCTTTCAAAGACTCAGCTTCGCAACTATCTGACGATCCCGAAGCTCTTCGCCTGGTAGAGCAACTGGCCAGCGACGAGGCACAGACGCTCGAAATTCTGAAGTCGCTCTAACGTTTTGTAAGTGCCGCACTTGGACTTTGCAGACGTCTCAGCGTTGCTTTTACTTGGCGTTCGTGATGTTGCATCTGTTGTCTTGAGCAGGAATTTCCTCATGCAACTGGTCGATACGCACTGCCACCTCGACGAAGACTCCTTTGCAGAAGATGTTGAGTCAGTCGTCCAGAATGCGATCGACCATGGTGTCGCCGCCATCATGACAATTGGCACCGACGCGAAGAGTAGCCGTCGCTCAGTCGAACTCGCAGAACGTTTCCCGAGCGTTTACGCAGTCGTTGGAATTCATCCCAATTACACGGCGGCAGCCGTGGACGGCGACTGGGAAATCATTGAGGAACTGGCAGGCCACGAGCAGGTTGTTGCTGTCGGTGAGACGGGCCTGGATCGATACTGGGACTACGCTCCACCAGAATTGCAGCGAGACTACTTCCTTCGTCATCTCAACCTGTCACGAAGCATCGGCAAACCATTCGTCGTTCATTGCCGCGACGCTGACGACGAAGTGCGCGAGATACTGCGGAAAGACGCCGAAAAAGGAACGCTGAATGGAGTCATGCATTCGTTTTGCCAGACAGCTGAGTCTGCTGAAGAGTGCCTGGCAATGGGGATGTACCTTTCCTTTACCGGGATGCTGACTTTCAAACGCAACGACGAACTTCGCGCGATTGCAGGCGGACTGCCGAAGGAGCGAATTTTTGTCGAAACCGACGCTCCGTATCTGGCTCCCGTTCCTTATCGTGGAAAACGAAACGAGCCAGCCTACGTCCAGCACACGCTCAACAGCCTCGCCGAAGCTCACGGATTACCCTTGGACGAGATGGCGGCGATTACGACGGCGAATGCCTGCCGGTTCTTTGGCATCGAGCTGCAA
>JADHNX010000442.1 GCA_016779365.1 Planctomycetaceae bacterium | reverse complement strand
GGCCTCGTCGTCACTCACCACCCGATCCTCTTTCGAGCGGTGCAGAGACTGACTGACGACAGCAGCGAAGGTCGCATGCTGCTGTCGCTGATTCGCGCTGGCGTCGCGGTCTACTCGCCACACACCAGCTACGACAGCGCGTACGAAGGCGTCAATCGCCAACTGGCAGATTCCCTTCACCTGGCCAACGTGCAGCCGATTCGAACGATCGACGGCGAGTCCAGTTCCAAAGCCAGTGACAAGCTGATCGGTTCCGGACGGTTCGGCGATCTTGCTGAAGCGGTCCCGCTGGCCGACTTTGTCGAGCAGGTGAAGCAGGCTTTGGGAATTCGGAACTCATGGTTTGTCGGTGACTCGGCATCGATTATCCGCCGAGTCGGCATCGCGTGCGGAGCGGCTGCCGAGTTCATGGGCGACGCTGCTCGCCTCGGCTGCGATGTTCTGCTGACCGGCGAAGCAAGGTTTCACGCCTGCCTGGAAGCGAGGACCCGTGGCATTGCTCTGGTTCTGCCGGGGCATTATCCGACCGAGCGACCGGCAATGGAAAACCTGGCTGAAAGGCTGAGTCAGCAGTTCCCGGATCTCAACGTCTGGGCGAGCAGCGTCGAGGCCGATCCCGTACAGTGGGCCTGATATTTCGACCCGCCCCGTCAGCGATTTGCTCCGCTCGTCATTCCTCTATTGCCGGAGTTTCTCCAATGAACCAGGACCTTTCAGCACCGCCTCCTGGAGTCGGCATAAAGGTCGTGAAATCGTCGACCGAACAGCTGGTCATTGCGATTCCTTCGGGTGGAAAAAAAGCACGCAGCTTCGGTTGTTTCGGTTTCGCCTGGATGGCCATCGTTCTTCCGATTTCTTGTGCATTCATTATTGGCGGTGCAGTCGACGAAGACGGAAACGCCGTGTCACTGTTCGTGCTGATTCCGTTTTTCGGAATCTTCTGGGCCGTCGGAATCGGGATGATCATCGCCTGGGCTCGCATGCGGTTTACGGAAATCTTTCTGTCCGTCGAGCGGGAGCAGTTTGCGATTCAGAAGACTCTGTTCGGGCGAAAGAAACTGAGAAAGATCGCCCTGGACGATGGTTCCCAAGCCAGGCTTGTCGAGTCCTATTCGGAGAACGACGTCCCGGTCTACGCGATTCAGATGGAAGGGGTCGGTGAGACCGAGAAGTTCGCCACAGGTTTGAGCTACGAAGAAAAACGCTGGCTTAAAACGGTCATCAATCGGTTTCTCGGCGTTGGTGGAGCCTCGAAAACAGGGAGTACAGACTCAGCGACACTGCCGGAATTCTGCGAGGACTGCGACAGCGAGTTGATGATCGGCGAAGGCAAACGCGTCTGTCCTGATTGTGCCCGCGTCTATCTCGAAAACGAATCCGAGCCAGAGAACGACGACGAAGTCTACGACATCGATCCTGACTCTCGTCGTGGTCGATCGGCGGCGGCTTTTCGCGGCAGCAACGGAAAAATCACCGAGCGGCCACCTGCCTTGAATCCCTACGAGTTGCCGGACGATTCACTGGTCCGAATCGACCTCGACGATGGAGAGTCGCTCACCTTCAGCTACCGAGTTCGGTCGCCACTCATTCTGAATATTTTCCTGGGTGGC
This sequence comes from Planctomycetaceae bacterium, assembly GCA_016779365.1. GTDB lineage: Bacteria > Planctomycetota > Planctomycetia > Planctomycetales > Planctomycetaceae > JABMPE01. The sequence goes on along the minus strand of JADHNX010000442.1, from coordinate 3,565 downwards.
TTCCTCGGTTTCTTTTGCCTGATCTGGTTTGGCGTTTCGCTGACGGCTTTCTTTGCCGCATTGCTCAGCGACGAACCAATCGTCATGAAAATTGTCAGCACACTCTTTGCCGGTACCTTTCTCTTTGTGGGACTGGTGCCGCTGGGAATGTTGCTGACTCTTTTCTTTGGTCGAGCTCGACTTCAAATGCGCCGCGAGGAAGTCACCGGTTCGATTGGTTTCTGGCTGTTGCGGAAAAAGAAAACCATCTCGACCGAGTCGATTTCCGACGTTGGACTGGCCGCTCCCGAGGTCAGTCGCAACGGTAGAGTTTCGACCAGCGGTCAATTCGCCGGGATGCAGGCCTGCATGATCAAGTCGTCCGAATTCAACATGCCATTGACCTTGAGCGCCGATGCTCAGTTCAACGCGCAGGTGGCCGGCCTTGCCAGGTTCCAGTTCGAACGCCTGGGAGTCAAGCTGGCCAATGACTGAACCTGACGGAAGCAAGATCGTCACCAGAATTTCCGCCTTGTCCGAAGTTCCTTCGCAGAAAAACACAGACTGCGCCGAGGCCACCGGCAGCAGTCACCAGCTCACGCAATTTCTCAGCGGCAACCCGCGCACAACCATCTTATTTCTGGCGTTGCCCGTCCTGGCGGAGCAGTTCCTGAATTTCCTGGTCGGATTTGTCGACACGCTTCTGTCGGGTCGAATCAGCATGGCGGCGACCTCGGCCATCGGCACAGCCGCCTACGTCAACTGGCTGGCCGAGCTGATTTTCTCGCTCGTCGCCACGGGCACGACAGCCCTGGTCGCTCGGCACTGGGGAGCGTTTGAGCGTGACGATGCCGGACGAGTCGCCAGTTCGTCCATTTCTCTGGCACTTGGAATGGGCATCGCCGCTGCCGGACTGCTCTACATGATCGCCCCCATCTTTGGAGATTTTCTGCAACTCGAATCAGGCAGCAAAGCACTGCTTGTCCGTTATCTGCGTCTGAGCAGTTTTGGCCACGCATTTTCGAGCGTGCTGCTGATTGGATCGGCAGCGCTGCGCGGCTCGGGAAACATGCGAGCCCCGATGTTTATCCTCGGCCTGGTCAGCATTCTGAATGTGGTGTTCTCAAGTGTGCTGGTCTTTGGTTTTGGCCCGCTGCCAGCCTTCGGGATGGATGGCATTGCTGCGGGGACCGTTGCCGCTCGATTCGCTGGCTTCCTCGTGATGCTCGCGATTCTTGTTCAGGGAACTGCCGGAATCATCGCCCGACCCGACTGGGCATCCGCCACCGACTTCGCAACGATCGGTCGAGTTCTGAGAATTGGGATCCCGGCGGCCACCGACAGCCTGCTGATGTGGGGCGGGCACTTTCTGTTTCTGAAAGTGGTCGCGGGGCTCGGTACAGGCGCCGCCGGAGAAGCCATCTTTGCGGCACACATCGTGGGAATTCAGATCGAAGCCATCAATTACCTGCCCGCCTGGGCCTGGGGCACCGCCGCCGCCACGTTGATCGGTCAGTGTCTGGGAGCAGGTCGCCCGGACCGAGCACGTCTCGGTGGCCACGAAGCAATGCTTCAGTCCTGTGTGATGGCCGTCGTCGTGATGGTGGTATTTCTTTGCGGGGCCGAATTGATTTACGACCTGATGCATGAGGACCCGATGGTCGCTGAGGTCGGAATCCCCGCCATCCGACTGCTGGCGTTCTTTGAAATTCCACTGTCCATCACAATCGTCTACGCCGTCGGCCTGCGAGGCGCCGGAGAATCACTTCGCCCGATGCTGGTGAACGTCTTCGGAGTCTTTGTGATCCGACTGCCGGTCGGATACTGGCTGGGTATCGAGTTGGGATATGGCCTGCCTGGAGCCTGGGGAGCGATGGGCGCCGACATCACCGCCCGCGCCATCGCCATCGCCCTTTACTTCCGATACGGCAAGTGGGACCAGAAAGGAATCTGATTCGTGAGCGTTGAAAAATGAGGGGCACATTGTTGATGGTTCTTCGTGCGCCGTTCGTGGCCCATAGCGATTCGAATTGCTGATCCATTTAACCTTTGAACTTAATCAACCGTGTCACGACCGGAACTGGTTTTGCGCGTGACGTTTGTTGGAGAGTTCTTTGCAGTTTGCCTTCGAGGTCGAACTACACTCGCTTCACCAACGCCATGCTGCATCGACCGCAACGACGCCTGCCGGTCAACAATCGCGAGCTGCTGCCGAGAGACGATCCTCTACCGCTTAGAGATTGCCTCTCGCCGTTGAATCGCCTCGGCTCGGAGTGCTCTCGACCGCCGAGAGAATCTCTCGCAACCAATCAGCATTTACAAATCGTTTTCACGAGGCGTTCGAATCGAAGGAACGTTAAGATTCAGCCATGAAAGGGCAGGGCCACCGGCGAAGGGCGGAAGAGGTGAACGCTCCTTTTGTTTGAACCAGAGTAGAATTCAGCCCAATTGCATTTCAGATGGAAATGCACCACTCGAATTACGCCATCGCGAAGTGAAGCATGAACGGTCGCACTTGCGTCCGACAGCGTCTCCTCGAAACTCACGCAAAGACGCTGAGAGTTGAAACCGCCTTTGCGCTGAAACGGCGTTCGCGACTTTGCATGAGATGCGAAAGTACGAGTGCGGCGCGTCTGGGGGACGAGGCAGGCATTTATGAAGGGGCAAGCTTCTATTTGGCGACGGCGGTTGCCTTCAGGCGGAGACGTTCGGCGTTTGAGATCAAATCGACGTGTCGGCCTGCGGTGTCGATGAGCATCGAGTGGAAGGCTGCTTCACCGGGCTCGTCTTTTGTGTCGAGCAGCACGTTGCCGTCTCGCTTGTCCAGGACGATGATGCGGCGATGATCGGAAGGCTGAAGCAGAAAGTTCCGGTGGTAGCTGGTCGTGATCAGAAACGGGATCTGGTCCAGCCGCTCCAGAATCAGGTGCTGTTCCGGCACATCCTTTTTCCACAACTCCTTCCCCGTCGCCGCGTCGAAGGCGATTATCAGGCCTTTGAGCAGCACGCGTGGCAGGCCGGGCGGTTGTGTGTCGGTTGTCGTGTCTACCTTCAGAATGGCGTACAGAATCTGCCCGTCTGAAATGATTGTGAATTCGGGACTGCCCTTTCGAAACGTCGCTGCAATTTTGTCGAATTCGGTCAGGACGCCCGTCCGAAAGTTCAACACCATGATGCGACCAAAGCGGGCCAGGATTGCCAACTGATCGTTCGAGATCATGCGGACCTGGATTCTTGACGAGAATTCATGGTTCCAGAGTTCTTCCCGCGTTGCCGGGTCGACGGCTCTGAAGGTGACGACCGGGTCGGGGACAAGCGTGTCTTTGGAATCATTCTCGTCGTCGTCAGTGGTGGATTGAGTAACGGTGACAATCGAGTGTTCGTCAATCTTGATGAGGCTTGATGACTCCGGCAGTTCGGCCTGAAACAAGCTGGCGTCGATCGGTCGCCCGTCGATGGCATCGTGAGCCGCTGCGATCGTGCCGTCCGGTCGTGTCAGAAAAACAGTGTTGCGAGTTCCAAAAACTCGCAGACTTCTTTCGAGCGGGTCCAGTCTCCACCGAAGCCGACCGGTTCGTGAATCGAA
>JADHNX010000441.1 GCA_016779365.1 Planctomycetaceae bacterium | reverse complement strand
CGCTCATTGAGGGAACTTTCGAGGGAGTTCGGACGACTTCCGAATCATCAATCGCGTTTTCCGGATCGACGGTCGAAGTCTCGCCAGCGAACGCGGAACTGCCTGAAGCAGCTTCGCCAGTGCCAGCGGACGCTGCCCCATCCATCGAAGGGGTGGATGGTGAAGAACGACCACTCGTCCTTCCGTCGCTTGCCTCCGGAGCTAAACGGAACGCGGAGAAATCTCCGATCGCCGGGGATCATCCATCAGACATTCCGCCGCCGAGCGTTCGAAAGGTTGCTTCTCAAAATTCTGCGGAAGATGCTGATTCAACGAGTTATCAATCCAGTCTTCGTGCTCCAGGCACTGGAGAAGTCCAGGCGGCTCCAGTCGCTCAGCAGGTTTTGGTCGAGCAAGGCGTGACAGAGATTGGAGCCGCCTCGCAAACAGTGAAACCGACCACCGAAACGACAGACGTTCCGGTTCAGCGTGTCGTCGCTCAACCGAAAAACGTGCGAGTTGAAGAATCAGCTACCGAATCGACGATCGCGACAAGCGATCAATCGTTTGGGCGTTCTGATTCTTTGGCCAGCCAGGAACTACGCGCCGAAGAACCCGCTGCTTCAGCGCGAGAAATTATCAGCAACAAGCAACCAGTGTCTCAGCAGATTGCGACGCACGATGTGGTTGCAGAAAGTGCCACTCAGACCGCAACCGAGCAACGTGATGATTCACAACGAGCTGAAGTTGCGGTGGTCTCTACCGTGCCGCCTGTACCGACCGGGAATGTGGTTGAGAAACGGACTGATGCCAGCGGAGTCGCCGACAGTTCTGAAGTCAGCGAGTCATTGCTGACCGCGTCCCGTTCGTCTGAAACGAGCGACCGTCAACCATCGCAAATCACAGAACCATCAGCAGAAGCGGTGAATCCACTCGGCATTGATGCGGCACCGACCGAGCCACCAACGGAACGACTGACCGAACATGCCAGTACGTCGCCTGTCGAAACCAGCGAGCCGGAGATTCGCAACGGCGAGGTCGACGTCGTGCCTGATCAGGATCGAGAGGTGGCAGTTGACCGTGCTGTCCCGCCAGCGAATTCTGATCGACCAGCGGATACACAGCGCGTTGCCGCTGAAAATGTGGCTCAGCCATCGATCGGACATTCTGCTGAGCAGGATGCTGTCAGCACGCCCAGAACTAAAACGATCGACCGGGCAGAAGGAAACGTCCGACCGGTTGCACGCGACAAAGACTCGATTGAAGCGTCAACTGGTGACGCCTCTGAAACTCCGGCAGTCGGCAACGCGGTTGTCGCTTCAGAGTCCTCGACGAGGCAGACAGTCGGGGCTGTAACAGGCCAATCGGGACCGGTGAATGATGCACCAGCAGACGCGGTTGTCACTCCGTCCGCGTCCGCGCTGGAGGTTGGCAGCGCGTCACTTCCGCCAGCTTCGGTCGAAATCCCGGCCACAGACAGGATCGCCGTCTCAAATGGCCAGGGCACGACAACGTCTGCGACATCGACGACGTCGAACGTCTCCCCATCGTCAGGCGCCGCTCGTGAGCCCGCTGTTCCGATGGAGATTCACGAGGCTGTGTCAGCGATTCAGGAAGCCACCAGCGGCGACAGCCATATTCGAATTCGCCTGAACCCTCGCGAACTCGGCAACATGCTGGTTGACGTGTCGCGGACCGAAAACGGGATTGTCGCCCGACTGGAAGTGGAGTCGGCAGCAGCCCGCGTCGCGGTGATGGACACGCTGCCTGATCTTCAGAGATCACTGAATCAGTCAGGCACGAACGTTGACCGCATCGAAGTCGTGCTCACCGAAACGCGAGCGGAAGCTGGTCGACAGGAACAAGGTCAGTCGCAGCAGGGTGATCCGCAGTCTCGACAGGAACGACAGTCGTCGAATCAGCAGGCTCGTGATGAGCAGAATCAACAGCGTGAACAGAACCAGCGGCGCGAGCAGAATCAACGACGCGATCAACGCGATGATGGACGTCCCGCTCCGCAGGAAGCATCCGACAGCGAAACTCAGGAACAACTCGATATCAAGTTATGACGTTACTGTCTGGCCGACTAAGAAACTCGACAGCTGACAGGTTCGTCACGAAATCGGAATCAGAAAGAGTCTGATATGAGTACCATTTCTTCCGGAATCGGAGCCGCCGCTTCGGCAACCGTTGATCCTGCAAAGGCGGGTTTCAATTCGTTGACGGCTGACGACTTTCTGACGTTGTTGATCGCGCAGTTGCAGAATCAGGATCCGACCGAACCAGTCGACAACGCCGAGATTCTGAACCAGCTTGCCACGATGCAGGGCCTGACGTCGAACATCGAACTGAGCGACACGCTTAAAAAAGTCGCGTCGTCGCTGGAGAAAAGCGAGACGGACTTTGGACAGAAGCTTTCAGTCGGAGCTTCTTACATCGGGCAAACGGTCACGCTTGACGATTCGACAGTTGGCGTTGTCGATCGAGCATTTCTGGCTGGTGGCGAAACATTCGTTGGCATCAACGGACTGGACGTTCCGATCAGTCGCGTCGTTTCTGTAAACAGTGCTCAGTCATACGTGGGTGAGCTGGTTGCTGCCGACATCGGTAGTGGAGCCACAGAACTCGGCACCGTCCGAGGCGTCGTGAATCGTGACGGCAAAGATTTTCTGATCTTTGAAACCGTCGATAATTCGGGCGATGTTCAGTCGTCCGAGATCGATCCCGGCAAAGTCAAAAACGTCCTGAGGCTGCAGGACGTTGAGGACAAAAACGTTCAGGCTGTGACAAAAGACGGTCAGGTTCTCAGCGGCAGAGCGATCGTCGCGACCGACGGAACGCAGGACAGGCTGTTTGTCCAGGGCGTTTCAATTGGGCTCGACCGAATCGTCAGTGTCGGCCTGAACTGATCATCGCGCGCGGTCACCTTTACTCATGTCAAAATTGCTGACAGACTGACGCCTCTGATCTCACGTTGAAAATGGAGAATCGGATGGCGGTTCCAGACAACTCGGCAGCACGCGTTTCAAAGGCGGATGGCTGCCTCGGTTTCCAGGGTATTTCTGCGATCACCAGGCGATCAGCTCTGCGGGCGGGAAGCGCGTTCGGCATCGGGCTGACACTGCCAGAGTTGTTGCGTCGCCAGGCAAATGCCGCCCCGACTGGCGGGAGCTTCGGCAAAGTTCGCGGCGTGATCATGCTCTATCTGCACGGTGGTCATCCGCAGCAGGAGACGTTCGATCCAAAACCGAACGGGCCGTCCGCTGTGAAGGGCGAGTTCGGAGCGATCTCGACCAGTCTGCCCGGCGTGCAGTTTTCAGAACTGCTGCCTCGATCAGCAACGATCGCCGACCAGATGGCCATCATCCGGTCGATGTCGCACGATAATCCGAATCACGTGACGGCCAGCCTGCCCGCCGGCACCGGACACAAACATCCGCCCGGCACGCCACAAACTGACTTTCCGCCAGCGGCAACCGACTTCCCGGCCTTTGGAGCCGTTCTTGATCATCTGAGACCGTCTACGGGCAGCCTGCCGTCGTGGGTGCGCCTCGGCCCGCTGATGAGAAGAAGCAACGGCACGACTCTGCACGGACAGTTGCCAGGCTTTCTCGGCGCCAGGCACGGTCACTTCGCCGTTGATCAGAAGCTGCTGAAAGACGACGTTCGAATTGAAGCCATCGAACCGTCGACAGAACTGACTGCCAGCCGGGTTGGTTCACGTCAGTCGCTGCTGCGGGAAATCGACGACCAGCGACGAGCGATCGACCAGTCCGCTTCCGCAGCGAACCTCGACACCTTTTACCAGCAAGCGTTCTCGCTGCTCAGTTCGCCCGCAACTCGGCAGGCGTTCGACCTGGCTGACGAACCGAGACCCCTCCGCGACACGTACGGCTGGACTGAGTTCGGTCAGCGTTGCGTGCTGGCTCGACGGCTGATCGAAGCTGGCGTCCCGATGGTCAACGTCAGCTACTGCCACACTCCAAGCGGATCCTGGGACACTCACAGCGGCAACTTTAAGAAGATGAAAGAGTCACTGGCCCCGACGCTGGACGCGGCTCTGCATGGCCTGTTTACCGACCTGAAAGAACGAGGCCTGCTTGACGAAGTCCTGGTTGTCGTGAACGCCGAGTTCGGTCGAACTCCAACGATCAACAAGAACGCCGGTCGAGACCACTGGCCCTGGGTGTACTCTCTCGCGCTGGCTGGAGCCGGAATTCGCCCCGGAACAATTTACGGGGCATCCGACAACTCCGCCGCCTACCCTGCCGAGTCACCTCGCACACAGGCCGACTTCGCCGCCACGCTCTACCACCTGCTGGGCATCCCGCCCGACACCATCCTGTACGATCAGACCGATCGCCCTCATCAGTTGATCATCGGTCAGCCGATCCGTGAAGTGCTTGCATAGAGTCGACCTCTTCGGCGAATTCGTGGCTACCGCAGGCGGCTTGTGAAGCTGAGGAATTCCCGGTTCAGGGTGGCGAAATCGTTGCCAAAGACTGATTGAAAGTCAGCGAGGCGTTCTTCGGGCTTGCTCCAGCGAAGAGGCTGCCTGGTCGAGATTCGCTGAAGGTACTGCGAGTAGTCACGGATGCGGGTTCGGATCAGAAAGTAAGTCAACGCCCACGCTTCGGCGTAGGCATCGATTGCTGAATCCGCGTCGGCAAACCGACTGTTGTCTCTGACCAGAGTTTCGATCGAGTCGGGTTCGCGTTTCGTCTTGAGGAACTCTCTAAAGCGAAACAGTCGCGGCGCGTTCACTTTGCCGATGCCGCTCCAGCCTCGACGGCTGTTGAGATCGGGAGCTTCGAAATACATCGCCATGCCCTCGGTCAGCCACACCGGGTTGTCCGCGTAGCGTCGATGCATTCCCAGATTGAAAGCAATCTGATGCGTCGCCTCGTGAACGACCGTCGCCACGCTGGCTGGAATCTGCTGGGCTCGTCGCTGTACTTCGGCAATCGTCGTCGCTGGTGATTCTCCGTCCCGAGCGGTCAGATCGAACAGGACGATCCGGTTCGCAGTGACCAGGTAATACCCCTGCCCGTTCGCCGAAGCCGGCGTCCGATCGAATTCAGCCATTTTCGCAAACTGCGACTGGTTCGAAAGAATGAGCACCGGCAGAGGCGAAGCCAGCGGAGTCAATTCAAACCGGCGGTTCTTCCAGTAACTCTGAAACGCAATCTGCATCCGCTC